>CALMZW010000086.1 GCA_937870605.1 uncultured Synergistaceae bacterium | reverse complement strand
ACCGCGTTGAACGAGCCGAGCGCGTCGGCCGTGTTGCGCGCGAGTTCGGGGGTCCCGTAGGTCGCGTACTTCGCGAGCGGCACCTTGTATCCCGAGAAGCCGACGAGGTAATGCACGGCGGGAAGCTCCCACCCCATGCAGGCGACCGTCGTCGCGAAGACCGAATGCGCGTGGACGACCGCGTTCACGTCCGGTCGCCGCCGGTAGACCTCGAGATGCATCGCCGTCTCGCTCGACGGCTTCTTCGGGACCTCTACGGGCGTTCCGTCCGGCTCGAAGAGCGCGACATCCTCCGGCTTCATCTCGAAATAGTCGACACCCGACGGCTTGATCGCGACGAGGCCCTCCTTCCGGTCGAAAAAGCTCAGATTTCCGCCGGTTCCCGTCGTCAGGCGCGCCGTTACGAGACGCCTTCCGAACTCCACGATCTGCGTTCGCGCCGATTCCATTTTCATGTCGTTTCCTCCATTCGCACCGGAACAGCGGCGTCCGTTCCGTATTCCGAACACCATCCGGCATTTACTTTTCATTGGATATAATACACTACGAATCGGAGAAAAGACGCCGCGCAACAGTGAAGAACATAAATAGGAGGAGGAGCGAAGCATGGACATCGAACGCTGTGTCCTGGGCGTGGATTTCGGAACGGATTCCGTACGGGCGCTGGTTGTGAACGCAACGGACGGCGGGGAGATCTCCGCCGGGACGGCCCCTTTCCCGCGATGGAGGGACGGACGCTTTTGCGAACCTGCGTCCAATCGTTTTCGCCAGCACCCCCGGGACTACATCGAGGCGATGGAGCGGGCCGTGCGGATGGCCCTCGAACCGCTGACGACGGACGAACGCGCCGCAGTCGCCGGGATCGGCGTCGACGCCACGGGGTCGACGCCGTGCGCCGTAGACGCGTCCGGCGTTCCGCTCGCGCTGCTCCCGGAATTCGCGGACGACCCGGACGCGATGTTCCTCCTCTGGAAGGACCACACGGCCGTCGACGAGGCCGCGGCGATCAACGACGCCGCGCGACGGTCGCCGACCGACTACACGCGCTACGTCGGAGGCGTCTACTCGTCGGAGTGGTTCTGGGCGAAGATCCTCCATGTCCTGCGCGTCTCGCCGAAAGTCCGGGCGGCCGCGTTCTCGTGGGTCGAACAGAGCGACTGGATCCCCGCGCTTCTCACGGGCGTCCGGCGGGCCGCGGACATCCGCCGGAACCGCTGCGCCGCCGGGCACAAGGGGGCGTGGAACGCGGGCTGGGGCGGACTGCCGCCCGAATCGTTCTGGACGCAGGTCGATCCGTTGCTCGCGGGCGTCCGCGACCGCGTCGCGGCCGAAACGGCCACATCCGACCGGACCGTCGGCGGCCTCTCGCCGGAGTGGGCGGAGCGTTTCGGGCTCGCGCCCGGAATCCCCGTCGCGGCGGGAATCATCGACGCCCACGCGGGAGCGGTCGGCAGCGGCATCCGCGAGCGCACGCTGCTGCGGATCATGGGGACGTCGACGTGCGACATCATGGTCGTCGACCCCGCGGTGATCGGCGACCGGACGATCCCCGGGATCTGCGGCCAGGTCGACGGCTCCGTCGTCCCGGGCCTCGTCGGACTCGAAGCCGGACAGTCGGGATTCGGCGATGTCTACGACTGGTTCCGCCGTCTGCTCCTCTGGCCGATCGCGCATCTCGGGGGCGACGTCGCCGACTTTGAAAAGAAAATCCTCCCCGCGCTTTCCGACGCGGCCGCGGCCCTGTCCCCCGACGCGACGCTCCCGATCGCGCTCGACTGGCTCAACGGCCGCCGGACGCCGTTCGCGGACCAGCGGCTCACAGGGGCCGTCGCGGGGCTCTCGCTCGGGACGGACGCCCCGCGCCTCTTCCGCTCGCTCGTCGAGGGAACCGCGTTCGGCGCCAGGGCCATCATGGAACTCTTCCTGGGCGAGGGCATCGCGATCGACGAGGTCATCGCGGTCGGCGGCATCCCGGACCGGAATCCCTTCGTCATGCAGGTCCAGAGCGACGTCATGGGCGTCCCGATCCGCGTCGTAAAGTCCGCGCAACCGTGCGCCCTCGGGGCGGCCGTCTGCGCGTCCGTCGCCTCCGGAATCCACCAAACCGTCCGCGACGCGCAGGAGCGGATGGCGAGTCCCGCCCGCGCGACCTACGCCCCCGACCCCGCGCTGCGGTCGTTCTACGACGGACGATACCGCTCGTACCTCGCGCTCGGCGAGGCGGCGGAACGGCGGATGCGCTAGAAAACGAAAGAGCGGGCGGGAGCGTCCCCGTCCGCTCCGGAACGCCCCCGTAGCCGCCTCGCGTCACCGCCTCCGAAGCGTCAGAAGGGCCGCCGCGAGAAGAATCGCGGGGCAGGAAACTCCCGCCGCCGAGCAGCCTCCCCCGCCGCTTCCGCCGGCAGCCGGAGTGACGCCTCCGACGGTCCGGACCTTCGCGACGAACGCGTCGAAGATGAGCCCGCCGCCGTAATGCGTCTGGAAGGCCCCCTCCGTGACCGGGAAGTTCGACGATTGCGTGTATCCGGTCGTGATCGCGTTTTCCGACGCGTCAACAGCCACGCCGTAGCCCGTATCCGATGCGACTCCGCCGAGATACGTCGCGAAGGGCAGCGTCGTCCCGTCCGGCCCGAACCGCGCGACGAACACGTCGCCGGCCCCGGCGATCACGGTCTGCGGCGCTCCCGCGCTCACCGGAAAGTTCGTCGACGTCGTCCATCCGGCGACGTACGCGTTCCCGGAGGCGTCGACGGCGATTCCATCGATCGCGTCGGAATCGCTCCCTCCGAGATACGACGACCAGGCAAGCCCGACGCCCCCGAAGTGGAGCTTCGTCACGAACCCGTCCCACACGCCGCCGCAGAAGGTCGTCCGGAACGCCCCCGGCGTCGTCGGAAAATTCGTTGAGGGGGTGTCTCCCGCCACGTAGACGTTCCCCGACGCGTCGAGACAAATATCGGTCGCGTACTCGCCGCTGCTCCCGCCGAGATAGGTCCCGTCAAGAAGCGTGGTTCCGCCGGAGCTGATTCTCGCGATGAACGCGTCGCTGCCGCCGGACCGGACGGGCTGGAACGCCCCGGGCGTCACCGGAAAATTCGCCGACGACGTCCCCCCGGTCACGTACGCCCGTCCCGAGGAGTCCACGGCGATCCCGTACCCCGTATCGGTCCCGTCTCCGCCGAGATAGCTGCTGTAGGAAAGCGCGCCCCCGTCCGGGGCGACCTTCGTCACGAACGCGTCCCAGTCGCTGCCGCGAACGGGCTGGAAGGCGCCCGGCGTCACCGGGAAGTCGGCCGCGAGCGTCCATCCGGTCACGTACGCGTTTCCCGACGCGTCGACCGCTATGGCCCTCCCCTCGTCGTTGAACATTCCGTCGCCCCCGAGGTAGGTCGCGTAGACGAGCGCCGTCCCGTCGGGAGTGACCCGGGCGACGAACGGATCCGTGTATCCCGCGCCCGTATAGGTCGTATCGAACGCGCCCGCCGTCACCGGAAAGTTCGGCGAGGCCGTCGATCCGGCGACGAAGGCGCCTCCGGCCGAATCCACCGCGATGCCCATGCCGTAATCTCCCTTGTCGCCGCCGAGGTACGCCGCGTAGAGCAGCAGCGAGCCGTCGGCGCTGAGCTTCGCGACGAAGGCGTCGCTCTCGCCGTGATACAGATTCGAGAACGATCCGGGCGTGATCGGGAAGCTTTCGGAGGCCGTCTGTCCCGTCACGTAGGCGTTCCCCGACGCGTCGGACGCGATGGCGTAGGCCCTGTCCATTCCGATTCCGCCGAGGAATGTCCCGTACACGAGCCCCGGAAACGATCCCGTCCGGGCGGCCGTACCGCTCGCTGACATCCGTGCGAACGGGCGTGCGACCGTGCATCCGCGCGCCTCGGGCGAGGCCCCGACCGACAGGTCGGAACCGTCCGCCGCCGACACGACGCCGAAGAGCGGAACGAAGACGTCCCCCGCGGACGTCCGGCAGCGGATCACGCCGCCCTCGCACGCGACCGAATCCGCGCCTTCGACCGAAAGCGCCGCCTTAAGAAGCGACGCGACGTCCGCGGAAGCCCTCGCGACGAACCTGGGCGCGATCGCCCCGCCACTTCCCGTGATCTCGAGGTCCACGCCCGGATAGATCGCCTCATACCGCACGCCGCTCCACACCGGGACGTCCGCGTGTTCCCCGCCCGCCCCGGCTCCGCGGAAGTACGATATCTTCGTCGCCTGCCGTCCGAAGGGCGCGATCCGGGCGTCCCGATTCGCCCCGGAGAACGTCAGACGCAGCGCGACGCCCTTCCGGCCGTCCGAAGTCGGGGCCGCCCTGCCCGGCGCGGAGCGCGGACCGGGAACGACCGCATCGTCCGGAGCTTCGAGCGCCGTGATCCAGATCGCGCCGTCCGAAATCCACACAGTCGAGCCGCTGCCGGGGATCTTGAAGCGCGCCGCAGCGTCGAACTGCCCGACGTTTTCGATAACGACCGGCGGCGTCTCCGCCGCGAGCGCAGCAAGCGCCGCGCCGGAAAGAAACGCGCACGCGAGCGCGGCGATAACTGCACCCGCGAGCACCAACCGGGCGCGGACCTTCACGGACCTTCCGCTGCCGCATTCACACCCGAACACCTGACGGAACATTGCAACCACCCCTCTCCGGAACCTGAAATCGCCACATCCCGAAAAACACGCTTCCCGACGCACCGAACCGATCCGCATAACATGCAAACAAACGCAAATTTTTTTCTTTGTTTGAATAATATTATACGGCGAAAATAACGTCCCATGAGCATCCGGGTTCAACCTTCCTGCGTCCCGCGCACCCCGTCGTTCCGGAACGCCCCGAAGCATGACGGACCACGTTGCACTAGTGGGAATAATATGCAATGATATTTTTTAACCGGATCATCCGTTGTGCGGACCAAATTCCGCAGGAGAGGTGAAACCACATGTTCACGAAGTGCGGCTCCAGGTTCCCGAAATTCTGTCGTTCAGCGATCTTCCTGGTCACGCTGCTCCTCGCCGCGTTATTCCCCGCGGGCCCCGCCCCGGCGGCGCTCCCGACGCTTCCGGACCTTCCCGGTCAAACCGAAGGCGCAGGCCTCCCGTCGCTCCCCGCCCTGCCGGATCTTCCGGCCCAGCAGAACCTCCCGACATTGCCGGACCTTCCCGGCGCCGTCTCCCCGGATTCAGGCGCGAAAGCGGCTCCGGGCGTCCGCGAGTGGACGATCATCGCGTACGTCGACGGGGACAACAACCTCGAACGCTATCTCCTCGCCGACGTGAAGGAGATGGAACAAGGCTGCCCCGACGCCGGAGTCGACGTCATCCTCCTCATCGACCGGTCGAAGGGCTTCACGAAGGCGTTCGGCGACTGGACCGGAGCGAGAGTCTACCGCCTCGGAAAATCGAAGGCCGACGACGCGCTCTCCTCCGAACTGCTCCACGACGCGGGCGAATTGAACATGGGCGATCCGAAGGTTCTCGAGGACTTCATCCGCGAAACCATCCGGAAGTACCCATCCCGAAAGACGGCGCTCTTTATGTCGGACCACGGTTCCGGATGGATCAACATGGCCAACGACGACGACGCGCCGGGCGCGGCGGGAAAAACGGACGAGATCACGCTCGCCGAATTCAAAAGCGTCCTCGGAAAAACCGCGCCGCTCTGCCCCGGAGGCGCGTTCGACCTCCTGTTCTTCGACATGTGCCTGATGGGACAGGCCGAAACGGTCGCGGCCTGCGCCCCGTTCGCACGGTATATGGTCGCCGCCGCGCCGACCGTGCCGGGCGTCGGCATGGACTTCACGAAGGCGCTCCCCCTGTTCGCATCGGGAAAGGACGCGGCC
>CALMZW010000085.1 GCA_937870605.1 uncultured Synergistaceae bacterium | reverse complement strand
GTGAAACTTGCTGATATGGCCGACTCGGATGGGCTTTACTCCGGAGCAAATGATGGTACTAAGAAAGATACTGGCTACAAAACGACACAAACCGATTGGGTCTGGATGCGCGCCCGTTAGGACGATCTGAATGAACCGGGGCTTCTCGCTCGTCGAAACCGTGCTTTCGATGCTCATCCTGGGAATCGCGCTGCTCGCCATCGCGCTTGTGCCGGTGGCGACAACGAAGCTCATGGTGTCGAGCGCGGAAAACGAGCGGGCAAGCCTCATTGCGACACGAAAGTTCGAGGAGCTGGAGGCGGAAGTCTCCAGCTCCGACCTTTCGACGAACATCAAGCCGGGGAATTGGAGCATCGACGGCCTCACACTCAGTTGGGACATTTCGGCTCGCGCCGGACAGAAGCAGACAGTGACGATGACGGTGTCCTGGCCGGGGGTGGCGGGACAGAAGCAGCGTGTCTTCACCCGGGAGGTGAGTACATTTGCGGCGCCGCGGGCGCAATAGCGACACACCGGGGGGCGGCGTTTCGCACGGTGCGTTCACACTGGTCGAACTTCTTATATCCGTCGTGATCGTCGGCATCATAGGCGGCGCTGCTGCTTCTTTGCTGTACTCGTACATCGGAAGCTTTGAACAGACATCGGATTACGTCACTGCCCGGCAACGCGGCGAAAGCGTTCTTGCGATTCTGGAGCGCCCCATACTTCACGCGAGCCTCGGCATTCCCGAAAGTCCCGATCTGGTTGCGACTTCTATGGATTACGTAACAAAGGCCGACTCGGTTTTTCAGAAAGCATTCACGGATTCGGCCGGAGGCCCGATTATCAATACGTGGTATCACCCCGTCGTCACGTCTTCCCCGGACCGTTCTCTCGAAGGGGCGGAGTTACGGATTGTCTATGCGATGCCGTCAGGAGTCGTTCAGAAAAGCGGGGTGTATGTGAGCGACGCTTCAACATTCAGTCTCGATCTCTCCGGTAGTGGTGCGCCGCTTGTCGATGTGACCGCACCGTCACGCGCGCAACTGGACTCCTGGATTACCTTTCCGACGCTCGGTTTCCCGCTGTATGTTTCCGGAGGAACCACAACGAAAGAGCCCAGGGTTCAACGTCCGTCGTCAAATACGAATAGCGGCTTCATCGCGGCGTATGACGAGCTGATGTATATCCGTGCGCTCCGCGCCTTCATCACGACGGATTCGAACGGTTCTTTTTTCGCCACTGAGGATGTTACGGCAGGCTCGGGGAGTCAGAAAAGAATCGAAGGCATACGGAAACTAAATTTTCGCTTCGATCCATTTACCGGAGTGCTGAACGTCTCCGTATTGTCACAGGGGAATAAACGTTATTCGTCCGAGGTTGCGCAGTCTCTTGCCGGATGGCCGGCGAGCGCTGACGTAATCACTTCTGAAGACCGGCATTACCGGCTTGCCGTCACATCTGCGGCGTGGCGTTTGCGAAACACCGCAAAACCGTAGAGGGAAGAAAATATGAAAACGAAGAACGCAGCAACCAAGCAAACAACACAAAACTCGAGAATGTTGCCCCGTAAGGGCATGACGCTTGCAGTGGTGCTGCTTGTCATGCTTGTCGGCACGGTCCTTGTGGGGATGTCGTTATACATGGCGGAAAATCTGCACACAACCACGCAGATGTTCGTCGCCCGCGGCGTGGAATACAACGAGACGATTCAAGGGATCGAAATCGGCAAGGCGTGGATTTACAACTACCTCAAGACGAGCGGTTCGCTTCCTTCAATCGGCGCGATCAGCGGAGATATCGACTCCGCCGACAAACTCCAGCTCATGAAGACGACGTCGGGGGAGCTCTCCGTCTACGTGTACGATCTGAATTATGACGCGAGCAAAGTGAAGAATATTCCCGAAAAAGAGCTGGTCTTGTTCCCTCCCCGTCTCGTCATCTCAGGGGCTTCCGTTACGGCGGGAGGGAACAGCGCAGCAAACCAGGGCAGTTATTACGGACAGCAATATGGAAAGGGCACCTCCGAATCGTGGGGGGTCACGACAGGGTATGGCCTCTTTCTTGTCCGGAGCGTCTATGAGAATCGAAACGGAAAAAGCCGGATCGTGGAATCATACGAATTGGAGGGC
>CALMZW010000084.1 GCA_937870605.1 uncultured Synergistaceae bacterium | reverse complement strand
TCGCAACTCTTCGGGCTTTTTGCTGTCCCAGTTGCAACTACTTTATTCTAGGAGGGATGACGGGTGCAGACCATATTGGCGGCAGGCGCTTTCGGCGACGGCGCGACGACTGTCAGCGTTCTTCCGGCCCGGGAGGGCGCGGGCGGTCCGGCCTGTCCGAGGATCGTGCTCCTGCACGGAGTGCACGGGTGCGCGTCGCCCGAACCCGAGAACAAATACGGCTATCTCGCGCGCCTGTGCACCGAGCGGGGCTCGGACGCGTGCATCGTCGAAACGAGCCGCGCGCGACGCGACCGGAATACGTTCATCCGGGAGGACGGCGGCGACGACCGCGTCGCCTGGGCGATTGCGGCCTTCTCCGGAAAGACATTCGCCATGGAGCTCTCCGACGTATGCGCCGCGCTGGAACGCATCGAGGCGGACCTTCCTCCGCGACCGACGGTCCTGTGGGGGTTTTCGCTCGGAGGAATCATCGCCGTTCTCATCGCGGGAGGCGCGCACGAGCGGCTGCTGAACGAAGCGGGCCTTCGCGCGCCGCGCGTGAACGCCGCGTTTCTCGGGGCGGCGACGTCGGGCTCGGGGGACCGGATCCGGCGCGAGGCGGAAGGGCGTCTCGCGCTCCCGATTCTCGACAGCGTTCCCCCTCCCGGGACGCTGCACCGGGCCGCGGAGAACATGCGAACGGAGTTCTTTCTGTCGTTTTATGGCGACCGGGACACGTCCTTCGACGAGGCGTCGGTGCGACGGATCTTCGATCTGGCGGCGGTTCCGGGCGGGCAGAAGGTCTTTTCGGTGCTGGGCGGTTCCGACCACGCGTTCCGGACGGTCAACGGGGCGCCTTCGTTCCGTCCCCTGATCGGGATGGCCGACAGCGTCGTTTCGTTCAGCGCCAGGGCCATCCGGGAACGAAACCGATAATCGAGAGCAGCTCGGGACCGATGAGAAGCGCCGCGAACCCTCCCGCCGCAAGGAACGGAACGAGAGGGATCGCATCCTTTCGGGACACCCTCCCGAGCAGAAGCAGGAGCAGCGCGATGATCCCGCCTGCCATAAACCCGAGATAGAGCGCCACGGAAATCATGTGCAGGCCGAGCGCGGCTCCCGCGCCGGCCGCCAGCGTGGCGTCCCCCCACCCCATGCCGCCGCGGCTCGCGAGGATGATGCACAAAATGAGCCCACCTCCGAGCAATGCGCCCCAGAGGCCGTCAAGAAGAGCCGGCGCGCCGCCCGCTATCCGGACGACCAGCCCCGCAACGCCGATGACGCCCGCGAAAAGGTCGAACACATATCCGCTTTCCAAATCCGTCAGCGCGTTCAGGAGAAAGCCGAACGCGACGATCAATGCGAGCGGCAGCGCCGGAGAACACCCCCAGCGGAGAAAGACCGCGCCCGCAATGGAGGCGCCGATCAGCTCCACTGCGACATACCGGGCGCCGATTGCGGCCCCGCAATGCCGGCACTTTCCCTTACGGAGGAGAAAAGAGAAAATCGGAATCAGATCCGGCGAGGTCAGGATCGTTCCGCAACTGTCGCAGCGAGAGCGTTCCCGCCCCCACCAGGATTCTCCGGTGACGGAGCGGTGCGCCACGACGTTCACGAATGATGCGAGACATGCGCCCAAAGCCGAAAACAGCAGAAAAAGCGTCCAGGTCATATGATCACTCCGCAGACTGCAAAGTTGGAAACGGATAGATCCCGAATCAAGATTGTGGTATAGTTTTGTAAAACAGTCAAGAAAGGGGGATGCTCCATGACGAAAAAGATTCTGGTCGCCGTCGACATGAGCAAAATATCCGAGTCCGTCTTCGCATACGGGTGTTCGCTCGCGCTCCGGCTGAACGATGACGTCACGTTCATTCACGTGACCCCGCATCCGACGCTCTGGCGCGGCTACGAACAGTGGCTTCCGGCCGAACTGAACCAGGAGATCGAGGATGTGGCGCGCAAGAAGCTCGAGTACTATTATCGCAAAGCGCTCGAGGACCTGCCCGCTTTCGCCGGGTCGAAACACGAACTCGTCGTCAGGCAGGGAAATCCGGCCGATACCATCATCGAATACGCGAAGGAACATTCCTTCGATCTTATCGTGATCGGCTACCGGGGGCAGAGCAACATCGAACGTCTCGTCGTGGGAAGCACCGCCGCGAACGTGGCGCGGTACGCCCACTGCTCCGTATTGATCTACCGTCCTGGATTCGACGTCCTGTAGCGAAAACAGGGGCGTCCGATACGGATGCCCCTTTCTGCTATTTCCGTCTCTTTCCCTTGTCTCCGTATTTGTTCCTGGCGTACATCCCGACCGACGTCCCTTTCGGCGTTTCGGCGGATTGCGCCGGAGACGTCCGGAGGTTCCTGACAAAGCCCCGCTTCGTCTGCGTTTCGTCAGTCGCTTCGCCGGGGACGCTCCGTTCGAGATGTCCCATTTCGATCAGCGCCTGGACGTACCGGATATCGATCCCCAGTTCCGCGGCAAGCGCTTCCGCGTTGAGCGCCTTCTGAGGGTTGTCACGGAGATACTCGCGCACCTGCCGGAACAGCGAGTCGAGTTTTTCGGCGCATTGCGGGCAGGCAGTCGGGCCGTCGCTCGGGAACGCCCTCGCACAGAGTCTGCATGTCGTGAGTCTCACGTTTCCCACCTCCCCGTTCGCGCATTCTCCATTCGTATTCTACATGAGGCGCCGGAATTTTTCACGGGCTTCTCCTGTGCTGCGCCTTCACGGGGGGCGCGCGCCGCAGGCGGTTCATGGACCGGAACCGGAAAATCCTGTATCATCATTATTAAACCCCTGTCATGGGGGCAAGGAGGAGATACGAATGAACTATACCGGAGTTGACCATATCGGGATCGCGGTCGGATCCATCGAGAACGCGCTCGCGTTCTGGGAGAAGGCGCTGGGCATCCGCTGCACGGGCGTCGAAGAGGTTCAGGAACAGAAGGTGAAGACCGCCTTCCTTCCCGTCGGAGAGACGGAAATCGAGCTGCTGGAAGCCACGGATCCCGAGAGCCCGGTCGCGAAGTTCATCGAAAAACGCGGCGAGGGGCTGCATCATATCGCCCTGCGCGTGGAGAACATCGAGGAGACGCTGAAGAACCTGAAAGAACAGGGCGTCCGTCTGATCGACGAAACGCCGCGATACGGCGCGGGCGGCGCGAAGATCGCGTTCGTGCACCCGAAGTCGAGCGGCGGCGTCCTTCTGGAGATCAGCCAGCGGGAGGAAACGAAAGCATGACGGAGCGGAGGATAGAGGAACTCTGCGAAGAGGTGCTGCGCAAGCGAGAGG
>CALMZW010000083.1 GCA_937870605.1 uncultured Synergistaceae bacterium | reverse complement strand
GCATTCGAGATGGCGTCCCTGTCGGTTACGTAATGCTGCGCAGGGAATATGGAGGCCTTTTCCAGATTTTCAATCACCTTTCCGGAGACGGGGTCGAATTCGTCGATTCGTTCAATCTCTTCATCAAAAAAAGCGATTCGCAGGGCTCTCTCTCCGTATGCGGGAAAAATTTCGACAATATCGCCCCTGGCTCGGAATTTGCCGGGTTCGAGGACAATATCATTCCTGTCGTAGTAGTTCTCCAGCAGCTTTTCAAGGAAAGCGCGGCGCTCCCACTGTTCACCCACTGCAAAAGGAAAGATGACGCTTTCATACGCTTCTTTTAAACCGAGACCGTATATACAGGAAACGCTGGCCACTACTATGACATCGCGGCGTTCAATGAGCGCCTTTGTTGCAGCAAGTCTCAGACGCTCAATTCTTTCATTTACCGAGGCGTCTTTCTCGATGTACGTGTCCGTGGAGGGAACATACGCCTCCGGCTGGTAGTAGTCATAGTAGCTGACAAAATAATGCACTGCGTTCCGGGGAAAGAACGCCTTGAATTCGCTGTAAAGTTGGGCGGCAAGCGTCTTGTTGTGTGCAAGGACAAGAACAGGACGTTGTGCGGAGGCTATTACATTTGCTACGGTGAACGTTTTTCCGCTTCCTGTCACACCCATAAGGGTCTGGAATCGAAGGCCTTGGGCAACACCAGCCGCGAGCGTTTCAATCGCTTGCGGCTGATCCCCGGAGGGGGCCCAATCAGAGTGGAGTTCAAACTTCTTTTCAATGAACATACGGAATCCACCCCCAAGTGAAAGAAAAGAGGGATCCGGGGAGAGCGTTGCGCCCGTTCCCGGATCCTTCTGAAGACACGGTATTCCCAGTTTTTCCGTTATATAGCCGCGTTGGTTGCGGCGTCGCTGTTCTTACTTTCGCCGACAGGATTTTCTTCGGCGATGGTCTCTTGCGTCTCAGTGCGTTCTTCTTCTTCTGGTCCTACAACCTTTTCTTCTTCAGGATTCTCCAGACCAAGAAGAGCGTTGAGTTCCTTCCCCTCAATGATCTCTTTTTCGAGAAGTGTTTTTGCTATTTTTTCCATTTCTTCCGAGTTCTCCACAAGGATGTTTCGGACTTTCTCATAACATGAGTCTATGATTGCCTTGACTTCCTGGTCGATAGCGTACGCGATCGCGTCGCTGTAGTTTCTTTCTTCTCCGATATCTCTGCCAAGGAATACTTCATTGTGTTTATGTCCCAGTTTTACAAGTCCGAGCTTCTCGCTCATGCCGAATTCGGTAACCATTTGTCGGGCAATCTGTGTCGCCCGTTCGAGGTCGTTGCTCGCACCGGTAGTTACGTCCCCGAACCTGAGTTCCTCGGCAACTCTGCCGCCGAAAAGAACGCAA
>CALMZW010000082.1 GCA_937870605.1 uncultured Synergistaceae bacterium | reverse complement strand
GTGCAAGCACTAGGTTCCCGCGATTTTGTCGGGAGCCTCTTTTTTTTCTGTACTCGCTATGCACTCACTGGACAGGAAACACCGCCCCTTTCTCCGAGCAAAGCATCAGGAAAAGAACCGGCGCCTTCCGGAGGCGTTTGCTTCCTTCCACCACTGCGCCTCATCCTTCAGGCTCCGCTCCATTTCGATGCCGTCCGAACCGTCCCGGTAGTACCGTCCACGACTTGTGACGTTGGAAAAGCCCAGTTCTTCGTAGAGCGCGATCGCGCCGGAATTCGTCGCCTGCGTCACAAGACGGATATTCGAGCAGCCGAGATAGCCTCCGAGTTCGAACGCTCCGAGAAGAAGCGAGGAGGCTATTCCCCGACGCCTGTATCTTTCGTCAACAACGAGATTCAAAAGATGCAATCTGTCGGAATCCGCCCGCAGGACCGCATACCCCGCAAGCCGGCGCGAAAGTCGTGCTCCCAGATACAGGACGCCCAATCCCGGCTCTGCGAGTTCACGCTCGATGACGCCCGATCCCCAGCGAACGGAAGAAAAAAGCTCCTCGAGAACGCGAATGTCGCCCGCATCTCCCGAGGAGCATAATGCAACTGTCGGAAGGATGATTCGTTCCTCCTCAAAGCCCCCGGACGATCGTCTCGTCCCTTCCGGGGCCGACACCTATCAGCTGGACGGGGACACCCGTTTCTTTCTCGATATATCGGACGTAGTCTTTCGCGGCGGACGGAAGATCATCGAAATTCCTGCATGCGGCGATATCGTCCTTCCATCCTTCAAAACGCTCGAAGACGGGCGTCGCGCACGCGAGGACCCCGGCGTTTCCTGTGAAATGGTCCAGCCTCCCGCCTTCAAAATCGTAGGCGACGCATACGGATATTTCGTCGAGACCCGACAAGACATCCAGCTTCGTCAGGGCGATAGACGTCATTCCGTTGACACGGACAGCGTATTTCAGCCCGACCATGTCGAGCCACCCGCACCGTCTGGGGCGTCCGGTCGTCGCTCCGTATTCGCCGCCCTTTTCGCGAAGTCTGTTTCCCAGTTCGCCCGAATCCTCCGTCGGAAAGGGCCCTTCTCCAACCCTCGTGCTGTATGCCTTGACGACCCCGATCACTCTGTCGACCGCATTCGGACCGAGCCCGAGCCCGACGCATCCGCCGGCGGCCACGGGGGACGAACTCGTCACGTACGGATATGTTCCGTGATCGATGTCGAGAAGCGTTCCCTGCGCGCCTTCGAAAAGCACCGTCTTTCCGGACTCGAGCGCTTCGTAGAGAATGCGGGATACGTCTCCGGCGTAGGCCGCCAGCTCTTTTCCCCAGTTCATCGCCTGCGTATGGATTTCGTCGAACGGAAGCGGCTCGAGATTGTACAATCTCGTGAGAATCCTGTTTTTGTCTTCGAGGTTGAATTCCAGCTTGTCCCGCAGGACATCGGGATGGAAAAGATCCTCGATCCGAATTCCGCAACGGCTGAATTTATCGACGTATGCGGGGCCGATGCCGCGCCCGGTCGTCCCGATCTTTTTCCCTTTGCCCCGAAACGCTTCCTGCGCCTTGTCGATAATCTTGTGATAGGGCATCACAACGTGAGCGGACCCGCTGACAATGAGTCGCGCCCGATCCATGCCCTTCGACTGAAGATCCTTGATCTCGGCGAGAAGCTGTTCGGGGTCGACGACGACGCCGTTTCCTATGACGCACAGCTTTCCGGGATACAGCATTCCCGAGGGCAGGAGGTGAAACACGTATTTCTTTCCGTCGACGATCACGGTGTGCCCCGCATTGCTGCCGCCCTGATACCGCGCGAACACATCCACACGGGAGCCAAGGCTGTCGACGACCCGTCCTTTTCCCTCATCGCCCCACTGGGCTCCGATAATGACTTCTACCCTTCCCTTCACGGTGCAAGCCTCCTCATCGGTTCGTTTCCGTTGTGCATCAGTTCCGGCAGGGTGACGAACCGAACATCCCCAGACGGCGTTTCCGCCAGTCGCCGGAGCAGTTCCAGACTTTTCGGCCTCGGATGAATGATCGCAATCACCCGGCCGTGTTTTCTCGCGAGACGGAACATTCGTTCCCGCTGCGTCGCCATGTACTCAGGCGTCGATTCGTGATCCAGGAAAACCGAAGACGCCAGGGCGGGAACGCCCGCCTCAGCAGCTTCCGCGACGGCGACGGACGACGCTGTCGTCCTGCTGTCGATGAAGATTTTTCCCGTCGCTTTCATGGCCTTCATGACCGACCGCATGGTATCCCTGTCGGCTGTGGCGCGGGATCCCATATGATTGTTCATCCCTATCGCCCAGGGATATAACAGGAATACGCGCCGGATCTCTTCCCGTATGATATCGTCCGAGCTCTTCACTACGATGAGAAAATTATTGTCGTAGCCGTTTCCGACCGGCT
>CALMZW010000081.1 GCA_937870605.1 uncultured Synergistaceae bacterium | reverse complement strand
AACCTTGAAGAGCGTCGTGTTGATGCCCATGGAGTTCGCCGCATCCTCGTTCGCGCGGATCGCGCGGATCCCGAACCCGAAGCGGCTCCGCAGGATGAGCCATGTTGTGACGTTGGCGACGACAAGCAGGCCGAGCATCGCCAGGTAAAAGAAAACGGAGGCCTGCGCCGGGGAAGCGTTCAGTATCGGCAGCGTCGTTCCCATCGCGCCGCCCGTGAACTCCACATTCTGAACGACGGACATAAGCGCGCCGGAAACACCGATGGTCGCCACCGCGAAATAGTGTCCGCGAAGCCGCAGGACCGGCAGACCGATGAGCACGCTGATCACGACGCTCACGCATGCAGCGACGGGAAGCGTCAGGAAAAACGGGATTCCGGCCCCCATCGCGACCGCGGTGCTGTACCCGCCGACCGCGAAGAACATCGCGTTTCCGAACGGCACGTAGCCCATAAACCCGGACATGAGATTGATCCCCTGCGCGATCACGCCGTACATGAACATGACCGTCAGGACGCGCGCCCAGTACCCCGAAAGAAAGAACGGCAGCGATCCCAGAGCCGCCAACGCCAACAGCAGGAGCGGAAGGTGTTTTTTCGTCATTGTCGTCACGCTCCCGGGCTAGGCGAAGAACTTCTTGCCGAGCAGGCCATAGGGCCGCCAGAGAAGGACGGCCACCATGATGACCATTCCCAGCGACTCCTGCCATTCGGCTCCGAAAAACGACACTCCCGCGGTTTCCGCAATGCCGAGCAGGATTCCGCCCGCCGCGGCGCCCCAGATATTCCCGAGGCCGCCAAGGATCGCGACGATGAAGACCTTCCCGACAACCGCGCCGACCAGATGGGGAGAGAAGCTGTAGATGCTCGCCCAGAGCGCTCCCGCGCCGCCCGCAAGAGCCGAGCCGAGCGCGAAGTTAACGAGGTACATGCGCTGGATATCGATTCCGACGGCCTGCGCGCCGATACGATCGAGCGCGACCGCCTGGATTCCCTTCCCCGTCTTGGTCTTCTTCATGAACAGATACAGCAGGTATACCGTGATCATCGCGACGACGAACGCCAGCAACCGGACGAGCGGAATGTGCGCTCCGAAGAAATCGAAGCTCACGCCGCCGTATGCGACCCGGATCGTTCGATAATCCGCGGACCACAGGACGAGCATGACATTTTCGAGGATCAGCCGGATCGCGAAGGTGAGAATGAGCGTGAAGACCATGCCGCC
Organism: uncultured Synergistaceae bacterium; assembly: GCA_937870605.1. Classification (GTDB taxonomy): domain Bacteria; phylum Synergistota; class Synergistia; order Synergistales; family Aminobacteriaceae; genus CALFXN01. Next base: position 1,126 of record CALMZW010000081.1, on the reverse strand, counting down.
CTTGCTCAGCGGCTGAAGGATGCCCCTGTAAATCGCGGCGCCGAGGATGAAGAGCGCCGCTCCGGAAAGGGGGATGCCGAGAAAGGGATCAATATGGAATGTGTTGAAGAGAACCATGGAAAGGTACGAACCGAGAATGACCATGGCCCCATAGGCCAGGTTGATAATGCCGCTTATGCCCCATTGAAGGGAAAACCCCGCCCCCATAAGCGCATATACCCCCCCGAGAAGCAAGGCGTTACAGACGAGCTGCAGTTCCACCAGGAGCCACCCCCTTTACCGAAGGTTTATCGTATCGCATTCAACCGCAGCGTCCCGTGACCGGGGAATTCGTTGCGGAAAAATCGTGAACAAACGACCGAACCCTGACGCGCACGATCAATACTTCAGCTGGCGGCTTCCCGGCTTGACCAGCGGAAGCCCCTGGCGGCACAGCGGACAATCCGTCGGATCGAAAACGGGGAATGTCACTTTGCAGAGCGATATCGGAGGCTCCTTGAGGACGAGACGTTTTCCGGCGCTCCGGTCAACGATGCAGGCCGTGGCGAGCCATTCCGCGCCCTTCTCTTGCAACAGCGTCCCGACTTCCAGAACCGAGCCGCCCGTTGTAATGACGTCTTCCACCACGACCGCGCGTTTTCCCTCGAAGAAGGGGAAACGCCGCAGCTTCATGTGGTTGTCCTCCCGTTCGCAGAAGAGAAACGGAACGTCGAGATAGCGCGCGACTTCGTGCCCGATGATGACGCCGCCCATCGCAGGAGAGACGACGATGTCGGGTTTATACTGTTCGAGACGTTTTGCGATCTGCTCCCCCGTGTAGGCCGCGTTTCGGGGATACCGGAGCAGAAGCGCGCACTGAAAGTAAAACGGACTGTGCAGCCCCGACGTGAAAAGAAAGTGCCCTTCGAGAAGCGCGCCGCTTTCCCGAACAAGTTCCAGTGTCTTCTGCTCTACATCTTTTTCCGACATGCAAACCCCTCCCGTATGTCTCCAGCTATTCTTTCGATCATTTCAACCCTGTTCGCCGCCTTGAGGATAGGACGACCGACGACGAGATAATCCGCTCCGGCGCATATTGTTTCCCGGGGAGTCCCCGTCCGGGACTGATCGTCTCCTCCGGTCTCGA
>CALMZW010000080.1 GCA_937870605.1 uncultured Synergistaceae bacterium | reverse complement strand
GATCGCCGCGTCCGGTTCCTACTGCATGGGGTGGGTCCGGAGCGAGCACCGTCCGTACCCGCTTCTCTGGCACAACGGAGCGACGAGCGGAATTTCCTCGGTCGTCATGCTCGTACCCGAGATCGGGCTCGGGATCACCGTGCTGACGAATCTTTCGGATACGTCCGCGCCCGAGGCGATCGCGAAACGCTTCGTCGACCTCTATTGCGGGACGACCCCGCTGCGCGACTGGAACAGGGAAGCGCTCGACGAGGCGCGAAGGGCCCGGTCGACGGCCGGGGACATCCTCCCCGATTCCCCGGTGCCGCCGATGCCGCTCGACGTCTACGAGGGAACGTACGACAATCCGGTGTTCGGGAGCGTCACGCTGCTCGCCTCGGGCGACGTCCTGACGGGAACGATGGGACCGGCGCGGGTCCGGTTCGTCTTCCGCCACAGGGACCGTGACGAGTTCGTGATGAGCGTACCGGACTTCGACCCCGAGGGGGGACGCGTTCGCTTCACGCTGCGAAACGGCGCCGCCGACTCCCTGATCATCGACGATCTGCAGAAGGACGGCATCGGCGCGTTCTTCCGGAAGAACCCCTGACCGGACGACAGGAAGGAGCATCCGTCATGGAACTGAACATCAGGCCGCAGAACAGTCACCTTCGCATGGAGAACGTCTTTTTTCCGGCAATGGAGTATCGCGCCTTTCCGGGGAACGTCGCCCCCGGGCTCAAACCGCCCGGAATGGGACACTTCGCCGTCAAGGCGGAAGAACTCGAGGAAACGCCCGTGAAGTGGCTCGTCCAGGTGGACGTCCATTCGGAGAAGAACCCGCCCGACACGCCGACGTTCCTGTACGAATTCTCGCTTGTCGCGGTCGGCGTCTTCGCGTGGCAGGGAGAGGAACGCTCGCGGGAAGCAACGCGACGCACCGTGGGGACGCTCGGCCCCGCGATGCTCTACGATGCGCTGCGCGAAGCCGTGAAATACATCACCCATCTCGGGCCGTACAAGCCGTTTCTGCTGCCGTCCCTGGAGTTTTCGCTCGCCCCGGACGACGGAGACGACAGTGTCATCAAGATCCGGAAGGACGACGCGTAGGAGCGGGCGGGACGGGCAGCGAAACAGGAAAGGGGGATAATCGCAATGCGGTCGAGCATCGAGAGAATCCGGAAGGACATCGAAAGACTGGCGGTCTTCACCGCCACCCCGGGCGCGGGCGTGACGCGCTACAGCTTCTCGGAAGAGGACCGGAACGCACGCGCCTACATCCGGCGCGAAATGGAAGATGCGGGATTGCGTCCATACGAGGACGGCGCGGGAAATCTCTTCGGACGACGCGACGGACGAACGAACGACGCTCCGCCGGTCATGGTCGGATCGCACTTCGACTCCGTCCCGAACGGGGGGGCGTTCGACGGCGACGCAGGCGTTTCGACGGCCCTCGAGATCGCGCGGATTCTGCGCGACGAGCGGATCACGACGGAACGCCCGATGGAATTCGCGGCCCTCGTCGAGGAGGAGGGGGCCCGCTTTGCGTGTGGCCTCTACGGAAGCCGCGCAATGACGGGGCTTCTCGGGGAGGCGCATCTCGACACATTCACCGACCGGGACGGCGGGACGCTGCGCACGGTGCTCCGCGACTTCGGTTTCGCCCCGGAACGGTTCACGACCGCGCGGCGGGAACCGGGATCGATCGCCGCCTTCCTCGAGCTGCACATCGAGCAGGGCCCCGTTCTCGAAACGAATGGGATCGACCTCGGTCTCGTAAGCGCGATCGTCGGCGTGAGCCAGTTCGAAGCGGAGTTAACGGGACGCGCCGATCACGCGGGATCGACGCCGATGACGCTCCGGAAGGACGCTCTCGCGGCCGCCGCGGAGGTCGTCCTCGCGCTGCAGGCCGCGGCGCGGCGGGAGGGGGAGGGAACGGTCGGCACCGTCGGCAAGATGCGGGTCGCGCCGGGCGGATCGAACATCGTCCCGGAGATCGTGAATTTCACGATGGACATCCGTTCCTCCGTGGAATCGCGGATGATGCGCATCATCGCGGAGATGAAGGCTCTCATGGAGCGCATCGCCATGCGCGACGCCCTCGGATGGCGAATGGACGAGAAGGTCCTGATCCCTCCCGTCTTCATGCATCCGGAGATCGTCGACGCTCTCGAAGCGTCGGCCCGCAGTCGCGGCTACAGCGCCCGGAGAATGGTCAGCGGCGCGGGACACGACGCGATGGTCATGGCGCGCCTCGCGCCGGTCGGAATGGTCTTCGTCCCGAGCCGGGGCGGACGCAGCCACTGCCCCGAAGAATGGACCGAATACGCCGACGTCGCGAAGGGCGCCGACATCATGCTCGACGCGGCGCTCCGGATCGCCGGGAAGGCCGAATAGGAACGCACTCCCCCAGGCGTAGGGACAAAAAAGAGCAAAGCCCCGGATTTCTCCGGGGCTTTGCGTGGCGAAGCGGTTACAGAAGCCATTCGAGACCCAGCCGCAGAAGCGTCTCCTCCGATGGCGTCGTTTCGGATTCTCCGCCGAATCCGGACATCACGGCGCAGGACATCGCACGGACGCGTTCGGCCGCCGACAGCAATTCGTCGCCCGATACGGGACGCCCCAACGCGGCCGAGAGAAGCCGCGACGCGTGACCGGCATCGGCGACGGAAGCCCCGGTCAGGGACAGGTCCGAAACGTCTTCGGACGAAGAGGCGCCCGTCCCGAGCCGCTTCATTGCTCCGGTGTCGGCGAACTCCGGCTCCATCGATCCCTGAACGACAACGGCTTTCAGCCGCTTTTCCGCAAAAACGGACTCGAAGGGCGACAGCCCCTCGTCCGAATCTTCGCTGCCGATCGCAAGAACGCCGTGTCCCGTCCCCTTCAGCGTTTCCGCGATCGCGCGGGCCGTCTCCGCCGCGTCGCTGTCCCAGAGGTCCTCCGCGTCGACGACCTGCGCGCCGTCCTCGTCATCGACCGAAAGCAGCGACGGCGACTCCGCAGCGCCCATAATCACGAGCGCGTCGAACCCGCTTTTCTTCAGCGCGACGGGAAACGCTCCCCCGAGACGCGCCGTCCCGATTCCCCGCCCGTCGGGCGACCGGAAGGCGGCCGCGCCGAGGTCGCAGCCGTCGAGCGGCGCTCCCGTCAGCGGACCGGCCGCGATCACGACGGGATTGTCCGGCTCCGACGCGGGCATGACCGGATCGGCCATGTACCGGAAAAGCCGGACCGCGAGCCCCTCGCCCCCGACGTACGCCCGGAACCACTCCTCGGGAATCGGAAGTTCCTGAGCCGTTTCCTCCGTCATATCAACAACAAGCACCCGTCCCCAATATCCCTGCATGCGCATCCGTCCCTTCCTGTATTCTCAATGTCTGACAAAAACACCGCTTACCGCACCGGATCCGGCTTCGGGGCGCGCGAAACCGCCCCGTCCGGAAAGCCCGCCCGCTCCGCGACGAAATACAGGGGACGTCCCTTCGACTCGCGATAGATCCGTCCGATGTATTCGCCCATGATCCCGAGGCACAACAGCTGAACGCCCCCCATGAAGAGCAGCGCGATGAACATGAGCGTCCATCCGCTCACCCAGATGTTCGTGAACAGGCGCAGCACCAGCGCGTACAGAATGCCGAGAAGCGCCATCGCGCTCGCGGAAAACCCCATGAACGTCGCGACGCGCAGCGGCTTCGTCGAAAACGACAGGATGCCGTCGAGCGCGAACGAGATCATCTTCCGGAGCGGGTACTTGCTCTCGCCCGCGAAACGCTTCGCGCGGTCGTACGGGAGGGCGCGCTGCCGGTACCCCACCCAGCTGACCATGCCCCGCAGGAAACGATCGCGTTCGGGCATGTGGCGCATGGCCTCGACCACGCAACGGTCCATCAGCCGGAAGTCCCCCGTGTCGAGCGGAATCGGCGTGTCGGAGAGATGGTTCAGGACGCGGTAGAACGTCCGCGCCGTCGCCAGCTTGAAGGCGGTCTCCCCCTCGCGCGTCCGTCGTTGCCCGTACACCACCTGATACCCCTGCCGCCAGAGCGCGAGCATCTCCGCGATGACCTCGGGCGGGTCCTGAAGGTCCGCGTCGATGAGCACGACGGCGTCGCCCGAGGCGTGGTCCATCCCGGCCGAGACGGCGATCTGGTGCCCGAAGTTCCGCGAGAACGAGATCATCTTCACCCTGTCGTCATCCCGCGCGAGCTTCCGCAGGATGTCGAGCGTCCCGTCGCGGCTCCCGTCGTTCACGTAGACGATCTCCCACGAAACGCCCATATCCCCGAGCGTTCCGGAGAGGCGCCTGTGCGTTTCGGAGAGCACCTCCTCCTCGTTGTAGCACGGAACGACGACCGAGAGAACCGGCGCCATTCATTCCACCTCGTCCAGGCGAAGCGTCGTGGCTCTCAGATGTTTGTCCGAGAATACGTCGCGCTTCGGCGAGAAGCGGCGCTGATGCCACATCCACGCGGTCCGGACGATCTCTTCGAGCCCGGGGTAGGAACGCTTCCACTTCAGCGTGCGCTCGGCCTTCTTCGACGAGGCGACGAGGACGGCGGGGTCGCCGCTCCGGCGTCCGGCCTCCGTGACGGGGATCGGACATCCCGTGACGGCGCGAACCATATCGACAACCTGCCGGACGGAGTACCCCGTCCCGTTGCCCAGATTGTACGCCTCGCACCCTTGCTTTCCCTTCAGGACGCGTTCGAGGGCGCGCACGTGCGCCGCCGCGAGATCGGTCACATGGACGTAATCGCGGACACACGTCCCGTCGGGCGTGGGGTAGTCGGTCCCGAAGATCGTCGCCCCGTCCCGGCGTCCGAGCGCGACGTCCAGCAGGATCGGGATGAGGTGCGTTTCCGGGTCGTGATGTTCTCCCGTCCGGACGAGGCTGTCCGCGCCGGCCGCGTTGAAGTACCGCAGCGAAACGCTGCGCAGGCCGAAGGCGTCGTGAAAACGCCGGAGCATCGTCTCGACGAAGGCCTTGCTCTCGCCGTAGGGGTTCGTCGGACGGATCGCGGCCTCCTCCGGGATGACGGCGACGTCCGGCTCGCCGTAGACGGCCGCCGACGAGGAGAAGACCAGGTTCGCAACCGCGTGCTCCTTCATGACTTCCAGCAGCGTCATGGTTCCCCGAACGTTCACGCTGAAGTACTCGTCGGGCCGCTCCATCGACTCTCCCACGAGCGACCGGGCCGCGAAGTGGACCACCCCGTCGATCCGGTGCGTCCGGAAAAGAGCGTCGAGCGCGTTCCGGTCGCGGATATCCCCTTCGACGAGAGCGCTGCCGAACGCGAGATCGCGATGGCCGCGACTGATGTCGTCGAAGACGACCACGCTGTGTCCCGCCTCGATGAGGGCGAGACTGACCGTGCTTCCGATATATCCGGCGCCGCCGGTGACAAGGATCATGCGACCGTCTCCTTCCGTACCGGTCCGTTGCGGACCGTTCTCCCGGGAAGCCGCCGCAACAAAACGGCGCCGGGGCTCCTGTCGATACGACACGCATCAATCCTACGGCAGGAGGAGCGATCCGGCAATGGAGCGGCGAACGAATTCCGGTCCGGCCGGCGCGTCCGGTTCCCGAAATCCGGCGCGCGTTGCTGTAGAATGATGCAGATGCATCGTCCGACAATACAATCCTGACGCGGAGGAACGATTATGACACAAACCGTCGCGGTCGTCGGGGCCGGAATTACGGGCCTGACCGCCGCCTGCGATCTGCTCGCCTCGGGGTGCGGCGTCACCCTGTTCGAAAGCGCGCCATACGCCGGGGGACTGGCGTTCGATATCCCCTGCGGCGCGGGACGTGTGGAGGCGTTCTACCGGCATATCTTCACGAGCGACACCCATATCCGGGACCTTGCGGCGGAGCTGGGGCTCGCGGACGCCATCCGCTGGTTCGCGCCCGACAACGCCGTCGCGCTGCCCGGAGCGTCCGGGAACGCCACGAATCTGTATCCCTTCACGACCCCGGGAGACCTTCTTCGGTTCTCGCCCCTCTCCCTTCCCGGCCGCATACGGCTCGGACTGTCGGTCCTCGGAGCGAAGCGCGTTCGCGACTGGCGCGCCCTGGAAGGGGAAACGGCGCGGGAGTGGGTGCTCCGGACGGCCGGGCGGGACGTCTGGCGCACGGTCTGGGAGCCGCTGATGCGCTCGAAGTTCGACGACGACGCGGACTCAGTCTCGGCCGTATGGCTCTGGAACAAACTGGCGCTTCGGGGACACACGCGATCTTCCGGGATGAAGTCGGAACTTCTCGGGTATATGGACGGCGGCTTCGGCCGTCTCGTCGACGCGCTGACGGAACGCATCAGGACGCTCGGCGGACGGATCGAAACCGGAACGGCCGTCGAACGGATCGATGCCGATCCGGAAACCGGCGCTCCGTCGCTGACGGTATCCTCGCCCGCGACGGAGCCGCAGACGCTCCGCTTCGACCGGGCGCTCTGGACCGCAGCGCCCGCGCTTCTCGCCGACGCGGCGCCGTCGCTTCCTTCCGAAAGTCTCGAAAAGCTCCGCGGCGTGCGCTACAAGGGAAACCTCTGCGCCCTGCTGGAACTCTCCCGGCCGCTGACGCCGCACTACTGGATTTCCGTCGCCGACCCGGACATTCCCTTCGTGGCGCTGATCGAGCATACGAACCTCGTCGGCGCGGAGGCCTACGGACGACATATCGTCTACCTGAGCCGCTACATCGACGCCGCAGATCCGCTCTTCTCGGCGCCGGACGACGAGATTCTCCGCCGGTTCAAGGCCGTCCTGCCGCGCTTCGCCCCGGATTTCGACGCGACGGCGATCCTCGCCGCGCGGGTCACGCGGGCGCGATACGCGCAGCCCGTGATCCCGTGCGGCTACTCCGGACGCATTCCGCCGTTCGACCCCGTCCCCGGGAAAGCCGTCTTTCTCGCTTCGATGCCGCAGATCTACCCCGAGGACCGCGGGATGAACTACGCCGTCCGCCTCGGCCGCGAGGCCGCCCGGAAGATACTCTCCCCGGAGGCGATCCGATGAGCAGTTATCCGGCGCTCCTGCAGTCGCTCTTCCTGAGCGAATACGGCGTGTATTTCCTGAAGTGGTGGGGGACGATCGTTCTGCTCGGCGCGATCGCCACGCCGCTCACGCGTTTTTTCCTGGGCGGCCTTCCCGACAGGGGATACCCGTTCGCGCGCGTGATCGGATGGGTGCTTCCCGCGCTCCTTGTTTTTCTCGCGTCCATCCTCGGACTGGTTCCGTTCACACGCGCTTCCGCGATCGTCTCCGTCGCGCTTTTCGGCCTTCTCTCGCTCGCCGCGCTTCCGGCCATCCGCCGCGACCGGCTGCGTCCGGCCCTGCCGTCCGCGACGACGGTCCTGACTGCCGAATATCTGTTCCTGGTCTGCCTCGTGGGGTGGACGTTCGTCCGGAGCTTCCGGCCCGACATCGAAGGGCTCGAGAAATTCATGGACTTCGGCTTCGTCAACGCGGCGCTGCGGACGGACCTGATGCCCCCGGTCGACATGTGGCTCGCCGGAGAACCGATCAACTACTACTACTTCGGCCATTACCTGACGGCCTTCATGATCCGGCTGACGGGCGTTCCTCCGGAGGTCGGCTACAACCTCATGATGGCGACGCTCTTCGCGCTCGCGTTCACGCTCGCCTACTCGCTCGGGTCGAACCTGACCGCCCGGTTCTCCTCCGACCGGTCGCGCATCGCGACGCTCGCGGGGCTGCTCGCGGCGTGCCTGCTCGCGCTCGGCGGCAACCTGCACGGCTTCATCTTCGGCGACCTCCTGCCGGCCGCGAAGGAACGGGGCCTCGTCTCGCTCGAACTCAAGCCCTACCACTACCCCGACGCCACGCGCTTCATCGGTTACTATCCGAAGGAGACGGACGACCGGACGATCCACGAGTTCCCGGTGTACTCCTTCGTCGTCTCGGACCTCCACGGGCACGTTCTCGACATCCCCATCGTCCTTACGGCCCTGGCATGCTGTCTGGCCGCGATCCTCGCCGCCAGGCGCACAGCCGGTCACGGACAGCCTCGCGCCCCCTCGCTGCGCTCCTTCCGGATCAGCCCGGTCGAATGGCTTCTCGCGCCGCTCCTGTCGGTCATCTGGATGACGAACTCGTGGGACTTCCCGATCGTCACGGGCGTTGCGGCGGGAAGCATGCTCCTCGCGCGGCTCCGGGCGCACCCGACGCTCCGGTCGGCAGTCGAAGGGGTCGTCGCCGCTCTTGTGGTCACGGCCTGCGCCGTGGGCTTGAGCATCCCCTTCACGCTCCGCTTCGTCAACATCACGCAGGGCGTTCACGCCGCCCTTTCGAGAAGTCCGCTCTGGCAGCTCGCCGTGCTCTGGGGGTATCAGGGCTTCTTCGCCGCGTGCCTGCTTGTCTTCCTGCTCGCGCGAAGCGTCGCGATTCTCCGGCGCCGCAACGGGACGGGGCGCATCGCCGCGCTGCTGACCCGGCACAACCCGAAGGATCTGTTCGTCCTCGGCCTCGCGGTCGCGGGGGCGCTGCTCGTCCTTCTGCCCGAACTCATCTACGTGAAGGACATCTACGGAACCACCTACCACCGCTCGAACACGATGTTCAAGCTGACCTATCACGCGTTCATGCTGCTCGCGCTCGTGTCGGCGTATGCGGCCTTCCGCCTTCCCGCGGCCGCGTCGGGATGGAGGAAGGGGGCGCTCGCACTCCTGTTCGGCTGCGTCGCCGTGCTCCCGATGACCTACCCCTGGAAGGCGATGAACGGCTTCTACGCGCGCCCGACCCCGGCGACCTACAGGAAGCTCGACGGCCTCGCATTCCTGCCGCCGGAGGACCGTGCGGCGATCCGGTGGCTGAACGACAACGTCCGGGGGGCTCCGGTCGTCCTGGAATCCGACGGAGACAGCTATACGCTCTTCGGACGCGTCTCCATGGCGACCGGGCTTCCAACCGTGCTCGGATGGTTCGCGCACGAATGGCTCTGGCGCGGCTCGGCGGATATCCCGCAGAAGCGAAGCGCGGAGGTGCGCGCCGTCTACGAGGCGGCCTCCCCCGACACGGCGAGGAAGATACTCGACGCGTACCGCGTGGAGTATCTCGTCATCGGGGAACGGGAGCGAAGCCGCTTCCCGAACATGAAGGAAGCGGTGCTGCATTCTCTCGGAGAGTCGGTCTTCCGCTCGGGAAACACGGAGATCCTCCGGATTGCCCCGGCGCACGGCGCAATCCGCGGAGAGAGAACGAAGACCTCGCCGTAAACGACCCGGGGATACGAAAACGTCCGTCCGGCGGCCGCTTCAGAACAGCGGTCGCCGGACGGACGTCGTATATTGCCGGTGACGGTTGCGGCTACTTCACGATCTCCACGCCGCGGAAGAAGTCCCAGTTTCGCGGGGAGATGTAGAGCCCCTTCACGTTCGGCTTGACCATGTACGGCGTCGCGTAGAAATAGATCGGCGCGATGATCGAATCCTTCATCAGGATCTCCTCGGCCTTGCGGAAGTTCTCCGCGCGTTTCGCCGGGTCGTCGGACGACATTGCGTTCTTGACGAACGCGTCGTAGTCCGGATTCACGAGGCCGATCACGTTCTCGTGAACGCCGGTCAGGAACAGCTCGAACAGGCTCCCCGCGTCGAAGAAATCGACGAGGTACGCGTGGCGCGCAAGGTCGTAGTTCTTCTGGATCCGGGTGTCGATGAAGACCTTCCACTCCTGGTTCATCAGCTCGACCGCAACGCCGAGGTTCTGCTTCCACATCGCCTGGAGCGCTTCGGCGACGCCCTTGTTGATGACGCTCGTGTTATAGGTGTACGTCACCTTCGGGAAGCCCTTGCCGTCCGGATATCCGGCTTCGGCGAGAAGCTTCTTCGCCTCGGCGACATCGGCGCGGACGGGGAGGTACTTCGGCGACTCGGCGCGGAAGTCCTTGTCCTTCGACCCTCCGGGGATCACGTCGGGGATGAAACCGACGGCCGGTTTCTGTCCGCCCTGCGTCACCTTCGTGACCATCGCCTCGCGGTCGATCGCGAGCGAGAAGGCCTTGCGCACGCGGGGATCGTCCCACGGCTTGCGCGTCAGGTTGAAACAGACGAACGCGGTCCCGAGCGTCGGGGCGACCTTTGCCTCGCCCGCTGCGATGAGCTGCGGCGTCATTGCGGGGGGAACGTTCTTGAAGTAGTCGATCTTGCCGGACTTGAAGGCCGCGAGCGACGTGTTGTCGTCCGCGATCATGACGAGGCGCACTTTGTCGATCTTCACGTTCGCGGCGTCCCAGTAGTGCGGATTCTTCACGATCGTCATCTCGCTGTTGTGCTGCCAGTCGGTCAGGACGAACGGACCGTTGCAGATGATCGTCTCGGGTTTCGTCGTCCAGCCGCGCGGATCCTTTTCGACGACATCGGGACGCGCCGGATAGAAGATATGATACGCGAGGGAGTCCAGAATGAGCGGCCACTTGTATTCCATGCGGATCTCGAGCGTTTTGTCGTCGATCGCCTTGAGGCCGACTTCTTCTTCCTTCGCTTTCCCCTCGTAGAACTTCTGGGCGTTCTTGATGAAGAAGCCGTAATGGGAGTACGGGGAACCGACATCGGCGCGGAGCAGCCGCATGAAGCCGTAGCGGAAATGCTCGGCCGTCATGGGCTTGCCGTCGGACCATTTCATGTCGTCCCGAAGGTGGAAGACCCAGGTCATTCCGTCGTCCTTCACGTCCCAGCTCTTCGCGTAGCCCGGCTCCGGACGGTCGTCGAAACCGATGCGGACGAGCCCTTCGAAGACGTTGTAGATCACCGTGGATCCGTCAACCGCGTTGTTCAGAACCGGATCGATGGTCCTCGGTTCGACCCGCAGGTTATAGATGAACGCCTTTTCCTCCGCCGGAGCGATGCCGGCCAGGGACACGCACAGGAGCGCCGCAACCGCAAAAACCGCGAATACCTTTTTTCCGGACATGGGTGTCAAATCCCTCCTCAGACTATGCTTTCTGCACTTTCGTGATCACTTGACGAAACATGCGCTGAAGTGACCGTTTCCGCGATCCGTCAGTTCGGGAACCACCTCCCTGCATCTGGGTTCGGCATACCGGCACCGGGTATGGAACTTGCACCCGGAGGGCGGATCGATCGGGTTCGGGATCTCCCCTTCGAGCGGGATGCGCTTTCGCGCGTCCGCGCGGTCGGGATCGGGAATAGGGATCGCGGAGAGCAGCGCCTCCGTGTAGGGATGCAACGGCCGCGTATACAGCTCGTTGCTTCCGGCGATTTCGACCATCGTCCCGAGGTACATGACCGCGATGCGGTCGCTGATGTGCTTGACCATCGACAGGTCGTGCGCGATGAACAGATACGTCAGGCCGAACTCCTTCTGCAGGTCCTCGAGCGTGTTCACGATCTGCGCCTGGATGGACACGTCGAGCGCCGAGATCGGCTCGTCGCAGACGATGAACTCCGGCGACGCCGCGAGGGAGCGCGCAATGCCGATGCGCTGCCGCTGCCCGCCCGAGAACTCGTGCGGATAGCGGTTCGCGTGCTCCGAATTGAGCCCGACGACGCGCAGCAGTTCCCGCGCCCGGTCGGATCGCTCCTTCGGGGCGTGCAGCGAGTGGATCGTCATCGGCTCCATGACGATGTCCCCCACCGTCATTCGGGGGTTCAGCGACGCGTACGGATCCTGGAAGATCATCTGCATCCGCCGCCGGAACGGGAGCATTTCGCGCTGCGAGAGATGCGCGAGATCGGTCCCGTCGAAGACGATGCTCCCGGCGGTCGGATCGTAGAGCCGGATGATGGACCGCCCGACGGTCGTCTTGCCGCACCCCGATTCCCCGACGAGTCCCAGCGTCTCGCCCTTCGCGATCGAAAAGGATACGCCGTCCACGGCCCGGGCGACCTGGCCGCCCCCGACGCGGAAGTGCATCACGAGATTCCGGACATCGAGCAGCGCGTTCATGATGCCGCGCCTCCGTGCGTCTTTGCGGCTCCGGGCCGCGCGTGGAGCCAGCAGGTCGTGATGTGCCCCTCCGACAGCTCCGTCGGCTCCGGGGGCATCGTCATGCAGACGCGCATCGTCTCCGGGCACCGCGCCGCGAAGGGACACCCCGGCGGCGGGCTCAACAGGTCGGGCGGTTGCCCCTCGATCGGAATCAGGCGTTCGCGGACGAGCGTGTCCGGGTTGGGGACCGAGTGCAGCAGCCCCTTCGTATAGGGGTGCCCCGGAGCGTAGAAGATATCCCGCCGCGCGCCGCGCTCGACGATGCGGCCGCCGTACATGACGACCACGCGGTCGGCCATCCCCGCCACGACGCCGAGGTCGTGCGTGATCAGGATGATCGAGGTCCCTGTCCGCGCTTGCAACGCCTTCATGAGTTCGAGAATCTGCGCCTGGATCGTCACGTCGAGCGCCGTCGTGGGCTCGTCGGCGATCAGGAGCGCCGGATCGCAGGTGAGCGCCATCGCGATCATGATGCGCTGGCGCTGGCCGCCCGAGAACTGGTGCGGGTACTGGTCGATGCGCTTCTCGGCCGGATCGATGCCCACCTGCCGGAGCATCGCGATCGCCCGCTCGCGCGCCTGGGCCTTCGTCATCCCCCTGTGGCGGATCAGCGGCTCCATGAGCTGGTAGCCCACGCTGAGCACGGGGTTCAGGCTCGTCATGGGGTCCTGGAAGATCATTCCGATCCTGTTTCCGCGAAGGTTCACGACCGTTTCGTCGTCGGCGCCGGCCAGTTCGGTTCCGTCGAAGCGAATGCTTCCCTCGACGACGCGCCCCGACGTTCCGAGCAGGCGCAGGATCGAGAGCATCGTCACGCTCTTGCCGCTTCCCGACTCGCCGACGATTCCGAGAACCTCGCCCCGGCGCAGCGAGAAGGAGACGTCCCGAACGGCGCGGACTTCGCCGACCGGAGTGAAGAAGGACGTATGCAGATGTCTGATGTCGAGAAGGTCGTCCATCGGAGGCCTCACTTTCGCAGCCTCGGGTCGAGCGCGTCCCGTAGCCCGTCGCCGAGGAAGTTGAACGCCAGGATCGTGACGGAGATCGCCGCGGCCGGGAAGAAGAGCTGATACGGATAGATCGCGAGCGTATTGATCGCGTCGCTCGTCAGAACGCCCCAGCTCGCCATCGGCGCCGAAACGCCGAGGCCGATGAAGCTCAGGAACGCCTCGACGAAGATCGCCTGCGGGATCGAAAAGGTCAGCGTCACGAGGATCGGCCCCATCGCGTTCGGGATCAGGTGCCGCAGCAGGATCCGGCGCGGCGACGCGCCGAGCACGCGCGCGGCGAGGACGAACTCCTCGTTCTTGATCCTGATGGTTTCCGCCCGCACGATCCGGGCCATCGACGCCCAGTAGGAGATCCCGAGCGTCAGGAAGATGCTCTTGAGTCCCGGGCCGATGACGACCATCAGCAGGATCACGTAGATCATCAGGGGGATGCTGTGGATCGCGTCGACGATGCGCATCATCAGGTTATCCGCGCGTCCGCCGAGGTACCCCGAGATCCCTCCGTAGATCACGCCGATCGTCAGGTTGATCAGGCTCGCCACGAAACCCACGGCGAGCGAGATCCGAGCGCCGTACAGCACGCGGACGAACAGGTCGCGGCCGAACATGTCCGTTCCGAAGAGGTGACTCCCGGACGGAGCCTCGTTCGCAACCATGAAGTCCTGCGCGTCGTACTCGTAGGCCGACAACATCGGACCGAACACCGCGAAGAGCACCACTGTCACGATGACGACGAGGCCGCTCATCGCGAGGGGGTCCGCCTTCAGCCTCCTCCACGCATCCTGCCAGTAGCTCACGCTCTCGCGGATGAACTCGTCCTTTCGCTTGTCATCATCGCCGACGCGCTCGAAAAGCGCCGGGTCGATCGGCCTCGCGACGATTCGGGCTCCGTTGCTCCCGTTCAGAAGTTTTTCCATGATTCGTCCTCAGCCTCCGAGTTTGATGCGGGGGTCGATGAAGCCGTAACAAATATCCACGAGAAGATTCAGGCTCACGAGCAGCGCGCTGTAGAACACCGTCACGCCCATGATCGTCGTATAGTCGCGGTTCTGGATGCTCGTCACGAAGAAGGTCCCGAGCCCCGGCACGCCGTAGATCTGCTCCACGACGAAGCTGCCCGTCAGGATCCCCGCCGCCAGGGGGCCAAGATACGTCACGACCGGAATCACGGCGTTCTTGAGCGCGTGGATGTACACGACCGTGCGTTCGCGAAGCCCTTTGGAGCGGGCCGTCCGGATGTAATCCTGCTGGATGACCTCGAGCATGCTCGACCGCGTCAGACGGGAGATGAACGCCGTCGGATACCCGGCAAGCGTGATCGCCGGCAGAACGGCCGTGGAAAAGCCCTCCCAGAAGCCGACCGTCACGATCCCGAGCCTGTAGGCGAAGACGTAGACCATCAGCGTCGCGATGACGTAGTTCGGAATCGTGATCCCGAGCGTGGCGACGACCATCGCGGTCTTGTCCTGCCATCCTCCGCGGCGCAGCGCCGAGACGATCCCGGCCGGGATGCCGATGCCGAGAGCGATCAGGATCGCCATGGAGCCGATGAGGAGGGAAATCGGGAAGCTGTCGCGGATAAGGTCGTTGACCGACATGCCCTCGTACCGGAAGGACGGCCCGAGGTCGAAACGGGCGAGGCTTTGCAGGTAATGAAAATACTGGATATGGATGGGGTCGTTCATGTGGTAGCGTTCGAGAACCTTCGTGAGGATCTGCGGCGGGATCGCCTTCTCGTCGGTGAACGGCCCGCCGGGAATGGCCCGCATCAGGAAAAACGTGACCGTGATGACTACAAACAGGGTGACGGCGCTGGTCCAGACTCGCTGAAAGATATAGCGGCCCATTGAGTTCTCCTTCCGGGGACAGAATGAATCCGAAACACAAGTTGATTATATCCATTTCGACCGTCGGATCAACTGTATCCTTTTGTGTATCCATAAAACATGAAAACTGTCGGAATTCATGCGCCATGCAACTGTGTTGCCAAGAAGAGGCGCTTCTGCTAGTATTGTGAACATAATCACCTTTATGGAGGAGGGGTCGCAGTGTTCACGCCAAAGATTCGGGTCGTCCAGTACGGGTGCGGAAAGATGGGGCGCGTGTTTCTCAGATATCTCTACGAGAACGGAGCGGAGATCGTCGGAGCGATCGACAGCAACCCCGCCGTCGTCGGCAGGGACGCGGGCGAAGTCGCGGGGCTCGGCTTCCGGCTCAACGTTCCGGTCCGGAGCGACGCGCGCGAAGTGTTCGAGGAGTGCGACGCCGATGCGTGCATCGTCGCGGTCGCCAGCCTGATGACCGATATGTACTCCCATCTGGAAATTCCGGTGAGCTACGGCGTCAGCACGATCACCACGTGCGAGGAGGCCTTCTACCCGTGGACGACGTCGCCGTCGCTCACGAACCGGCTCGACCGGCTCGCCAAGGAGATGGGCTGCACAGTCACCGGCTGCGGCTACCAGGATGTCTTCTGGGGCAACCTGATTTCGGTCCTCGCGGGAGCCACGCATAAAATCACGCGCATCGAGGGCGTGACGAGCTATAACGTCGAGGACTACGGCATCGCGCTCGCGAAGGTCCACGGCTCCGGCCTGTCCATGGCGGACTTCGACCGCGACATCGCCAAAAACGATTCGCTGCCGTCCTACGTGTGGAACTCGAACGAATGGCTCTGCTCGCAGCTCGGCTTCACGGTCAGGTCGATGAAGCAGAAACTCGTTCCCACGACGGCGAATGTCACGCTTCACTCGACGACGCTCGGAATGGACATCCCGCAGGGCTGCGCCACGGGAATGTCGGCCGTCGTCACGACCGAGACCTTCCAGGGACCGGTCATCGAGACGCAGTGCGTCGGCAAGGTGTACGCCCCCGGCGAGACGGACTGCAACGACTGGACGATCCGGGGCGAACCGGACACGACCGTGAAGATCGCCTGCCCCGCGACGGTCGAACTGACGTGCGCCACGATCGTCAACCGGATCCCGCAGCTTCTGAACGCCCCCACGGGCTACGTCACGACCGAGAAACTGCCGCCCGCGAAGTACCTCGCCTACCCGATGGAGCACTATCTCGAAGAGTAGTCCCCCTCAAACGGGCCGGACCTTTTTCTGACGCAAACAGACGAAGGACGCAAAGAACATCTTGCGTCCTTCGTCGTTCCCTGTACGATTACCGTACGGATCGCAGCGGACGCGAACGTCCGTCATCCGGATATCCGATACATAAGGAGAGGAAAACCATGAAAGCAAGATTCGCCGCAGTGCTCGCCGTGTGCGTCCTGTTCGCCGCAGGAAGCGTCGCGGCCGTTCCGTGCAGCGCCCAACCGGTCGCCGCTTTGCAGGAGAAATGCATCGTCGCCGCCGAAGCGACCGAACAGGACATCGCCGCGCTGTTCGACACTTGGAACCAGGCGCTCCGGTCCGGAGATCCGGAGAAGGTCGCCGACCTGTACGCCGAACGGTCGATCCTGCTGCCGACGCTCTCGAACACGCCCCGGCTCACGCGCGCGGAAAAGGTCGATTACTTCCGCCACTTTCTCGAGCATCGGCCGTCCGGCGAGATCGTCATGCGGCAGATTTCGATCGGGGCCGATATCGCGGTCGACACCGGCCTGTACACGTTCCACTACGCGACGACGGGCGAAAGCGTCCGGGCGCGCTACAGTTTCACGTACGGATGGGACGGCGACGGCTGGCGCATCGTCAGCCACCACTCGTCCGTCATGCCGGAGAAATAGAACTGAGGGAGCGTCACTCCTTCCGCAGATAGACGCTGTCGCACTCGATCGTGGCCTTGAGCGCGAAGCCGTGACGTTCGAGCAGGCGACGGATCGGGACAGTGTGCATGTTGTTCTCCACCGTGATCGCGCGGATCGGGACGGAGAAGTCGAAGGCCTCGAGGATTTCGTACTCGCTGCCCTCCGTGTCGATCGAAAGGAAGTCCACGTGATCGATCCCGAAGCGGCGCAACAGGTCCTTCAGCGTCACCGACTCGACGTCGATAAAGTCGGAGTGCTTCCCCGACCGTTCGATCCGGCGCAGCGTCCGGTCATTATAGGCGTCTTCGATGCCGCTCATCGCGCTCGCGGCGCCCTCGACCGCACGGAAGCGCACCGTGCCGTTCGCAGCGCCGACGCATCCGTGGAACAGGGTGCACGTCCGATTCTTGCGCAGCTCGTCGAATACGGCCGGATGCGGCTCTACGGCGAGCCCGGTCCAGCCGAGTTCTTTTTCCATGTGGTACGTGTTGCTCAGCTCGACGCCGTCGTACGCGCCGACGTCGACGAAGACGCCGCCGCGCATGCCTCCGAGCAGGTCGAGGACGTAGGCGTCCTGTCCATACTGGCTGTAGAAGCCCTTCGGCGCGGGGATCCGTTTCATGAACAGCTTCGAGACGATCAGTTCGGCAATGCTTCGCACCCGGAACCACCCCTCGGGGAACGTATTTTCGAAATGCGTCAAAGTTTTCCAAAGTATGCTCGCATCGGTTGAAGCGGCAGCATTGTACCACACTGGCCTGCCCCGGCGGGTTCAGACACGAAGAAACGCTAATGCGCCGGACGCTCGTGCCCGTCGTCGACGTGATTTACGGGTGGGGATGCGCGAATATCGACTTCTACAGACGGAATATGTGACCGAAGCGAACCGTCAGGCGTTGCCGCGCCGTTCGATCCGCCTCCGGATCAGCCGGACGATGCCCGCAACGTCCGTGACGACGCTCCAGGCGAGGACGAGGTAGGGGATTCCGAGGATCGCGGAGGTCCAGACCATCAGCGCCGGGCCTTTGAAGAACAGCAGCGCAGGCGTCAGGACCAGAAAGACCAGAATGATTCCGTAACGCGCCCGGATCGGCGGGCGGCCATCTTCTTTCCGCGCGATGTCCGCGATCCGGAGAAAGCAGAAGATGAACAGGATGTCCGCGGCGCTGCACATCATGTTCGTGACGACCTCGAACGTTCCGAGGAGTCCGCGGATGCCCTCCCACCGGGCGATCCACAGGTAGAGCGCGTCAAGCCGGGACATGCCGCCCCTCCTCCCGCCGCAGGTTGCGCCACAGCAGCAGCGCGATCACGCCCATGCTCCCCTCAAGCACCAGATAGAGCCCGTTGACGATCCGGAAGTAGAACAGGCAGAGGAACTCCCACTCCAGCGGGTTCAGTCCGTACCGCCGCGCCACGGAAAGCGCGCCGCCGAACCAGATCGCGTAGAGGATCAGGCAGCCGGTCGTCCACCAGAATGCGAAACGCGCGCCGGCGGCTCCTGGATCTGCGCCCCGCACCGCGTGGAGCCTGTAGATCCGCCACTCGAACGACACGAGGCCGCCGTCGAGGATCAGCATGACCGTGCACAGGAATTGCCAGACCAGCGAAGGCGAGTTGTTCGAGTGCGGATGGACCGGCGGCAGGATCCAGAGATCCGCAGCCGCGAGCGCAATGAGGGCGGCAAGCAGCGCGATCTGCTGCAAGACGAAGCGGCGCAGGTCACGCGGACGTTCTTCCGGAACCCCGGCAGGCCACACGTTTGCCGGCAGGGTTCCGCGAAGATCGTAGCAGGCCCATTTGGCGCAGCAGAGGCACGTCTGCTGGACGAACACCCAGAAGAGCGCCATCGCGAAGCTGAACAGGCGGTAGGTCACGAACATCCACCCCTTTCGTCACGCCCCGCAGACGGTTCGCGTCCGTCGTCCCCAGGAAGCAGCGACGCGCACGACGGGTCGTGACGTTTCCACCGCTCCCGGGCGCTTCGGAAAGATCGCGTCGCGTAGCAGTACGCGCAGCCGAAGAGACACATGTCGTATTCGCCGATGTCCCTGCTCGGTGCGCAGCGGCACGCCGGGCGCTGTCCCGGATCTTTCGCCACGGACGCCGGAAGCGGCGAAGGGCCGAAAAGTCTTCCGATCAGATCGGCGTCGACGCACGCGCCCGGAAGAATGCCGCTGTCCCCTCGTATCAGCGGCTCGGCGCACGAACGGAGCTCCATTCCGGCGTCGCCGGCCGATTCGCGGAGCGAGCGCAGCATCGGTCGGATGTCCACGCCCTCCGAAACTTCGCCCGGAAAGAGCGGCTGCGAATCGTCCCCGCATCGCGCGACATGCGGCTCACAGTCCGGGCCGAGCGCACGGAGTCGCCGGGCCGCCGCGGCGTAGGGATCGTACAGGCTCAGGACGCATCGCCGCGTCGCGCCCGAAAGCGCCGACGAGAGGCGTCGGAATGCGGCGATATGCCATTCCGGCGTGGTCCGATGCGTCAGCAGGATCGGGTCGTAGCGCCAGACGACGCGATCCGGGCCGATCCGGTCGGCCAGCTCCCGGAAGGTCCGTACTGCGGTCTCGGGCAGGGGAACGTGCGGCTCGAAGACGTCCGGCAATCCCGTGAGCGTGACCTGCACGTAAAACCGGCGCCCCATCCGTTCGATTTCCGGAATGTACTGCATCAGCGGGGCGAAGTTTCTCGTCCAGAAGACGATGCAGCGCACGTTTTCCGGCGTGAGGTCCACCCGCGACAACATCCGCGGATTTCGCGGGTTCCGCACCTCGCACCATCCCGCGCGAAGCCTCCGGATCATCCAGTCCGCGTAGAACGCCGGGATGTCCGTCCGGCGCGAGGCGCTGACGATCGTCGCGGGGCCGGGAACGCTCACTTCGGGACTCGTTCGGCCCGCATCTCGACGATCCTGCGCCCGTTGCCGTACATGAAGAGGACGATGCGCAGGCTGTCGTTCTCCCTGTCGGGCCGCATCCGCACCCACAGAGGCATCGTCCGCCCGGAAAGCCAGAGCTTCCCCCGGTAGTGCCCTCCCCACCAGGTGAAGTCGATCGCGAAGCGGCCGGGCTGCACCGATATTCCGCGAAGCGAATCGAACCCGCCGAGCTTGAGGTCGAACATCCGCTCCTCGTCCGTCCCCCGGACGACCCCCGCGGGTTCTTTCAGGATCCACCGCCCGACGAGCGGCCGGATGATTTTCAGCGTATCGGGCGAGAGCGACACGTGGCTGCCGGCATCCTCGTAGGCCGAGAGCGCCGCGAACCCGGCTCCGAGCAGAAGCAGCACGGCGACGAGCCCGCCCAGAGCGACGCGCGTCTTCTCCCGCGGTTCCCCGTCCGAATCGTCGTCCCCGTCGTCGATATCGTCCTCCGGAGCTTCGGGACCGTCCGCCGTCGCGGGAACGCTCCCGCGGGGGATCCCCGCGATCGCGCCGACCAGGAAGAGAAAGACGAACAGCCCGGCGTCGAGGAACGTGAAGCCGCGCCACCAGCCGCCGGTGAGCGTTCCCGAGTAGTCGCGGAAGTTGCCGACGCCGTAGAAGGGCTCCCGGATGAAGCCCGAGGACACCTCGCCGAGCCATTCGATCGGCCCTTCGAACGGAGCGGCCTGCGTCACTCCCATCGTCAGCAGGGTCGCGGCCGTGAACACGCACGCGGACGCAATGCCGAAGAAGAAGCGTTGCCCGATGGACAGGTATTTCGGAGGGTCGTTCCTGCCGAGCCACCCGGCGGCCCACCCGATCGCAAGCCCGACGGCCATGCCCTGGACGCCGGGGATAAAGGGCATTCCGCCCCGAAGAATCCCGACCACGATTCCGACGGCGGCGCTCAGCGCGAGGATCGGGCAGAAACGCCGCAAAAGCCACTCCCAGGGGCGCATCCCAGTCGTTCCGATTGTCATCGGCCTCACCTCCGGCATGTCGGATCCTTCATCGAATCCCGCGGACTCGATAAGAAACATGCTGCGTATATCATACCCTCAGGCGCGTCCCGAAGGACAGTCCTGCCGGGACAAAACTCCCTCCCGGCGACCGCACGGGAGGGAGTCCGAACGTCCGAAACGCGAGAAAGGGCTAGCCCAGTTCGGCGACGACGTCGATCTCGACGAGGATGCCGCCGAGCAGCGCGCTGCCGACGGTCGTCCGCACCGGGAAGGGCGCGGTGAAGAATTCCTTGTACACGGCGTTGAACGCCTGGAAGTCGTCCAGATTCGCGAGGTGGACCGTGCTCTTCACGACATGATCCATCGTCGCGCCGCCCGCCGCGAGGATGTTCTTGATGTTCGTCATCACCTGCCGCGTCTGCGCCTCGATCCCTTCCGGGGTCGTCTTCGTCGCGGGATTGCGGGGGCCCTGTCCCGAGACGTACACTCTGTTTCCGACAACGAGCCCCTGGGAATACGGTCCGATCGGGTCCGGGGATTTGTCGGTCCTGATTTCCTTCTTCATATCGATCACTCCTTCTGTATAGGGTGGCGGTTCTGTTGCGCGTAGAGCCAGCACGACGCTTCGTGCGCCCCGCTTCCTTGTATCGGCGGGGGATCCTCGCGGCTGCAGATGTCCATCGCCTTCGGGCATCTCGGGTGGAAGTGACACCCCGATGGCGGGTTCAGCGGGCTCGGGACGTCGCCCGACAGGACGATGCGTTTCGACTTGTTCCTCGGGTCGGGGACCGGAACGGCCGAGAGCAGCGACACGGTGTAGGGGTGCATCGGCGCGTCGAAGAGATCGTCCCGCGACGCGAGTTCGACGATGCGTCCGAGGTACATCACGGCCACGCGGTCGCTGATGTGCTTGACGACCGACAGGTCGTGCGCGACGAACAGGTAGGTCAGGCGCAGCCGTTCCCGAAGCTCGGCGAGCAGGTTGATCACCTGGGCCTGGACGGAGACGTCGAGGGCCGAGACGGGCTCGTCGAGCACGACGAGGTCGGGGCTGACCACGAGCGCCCGGGCGATTCCGATGCGTTGCCGCTGTCCGCCGCTGAACTCGAACGGATACCGGCGCAGGCATGACGCATCCAGGCCGACCTGCGGCAGGATCGTCGCGACGCGTTCGTCGCGGTCGGACCGGCTCTTCGCGGCGCCCGTGTTGAACAGAGGCTCCCCGACGATTTCCGCGACGGTCATTCGCGGGTTCAGCGACGCGTACGGGTCCTGGAAGACCATCTGGAAGCCGCTTCGCGCCTTCCGGAGCGTCTCTCCTTCCATCGCGAGAAGATCCTCGCCCCGGAAGCGCACCGAACCCGCCGTGACGGGAATGAGCCGGAGAACGGCGCGGGCCGTGGTCGATTTGCCGCACCCCGACTCCCCCACCAGTCCGAGCGTTTCTCCGCGTTCGAGCGCGAACGAGACGCCGTCGACGGCTTTCACCTGTCCGGTGACGCGTTGCAGCAGACCGGAGCGGACCGGAAAATGCACCGTGAGATCCCGGACGTCGAGCAGCTTTCCGTTTTCCTGACCGGAAGGCGGCGTCATGCTGCGCCTCCTTTGTCCGCGACGAGATCGCGCCAGCGAAGGCAGCGGCTTTTATGCCCGTTTCCGGCGTCCTCGAGCGGCGGGACGGCCTGCCTGCACCGTTCTTCGGCGAGCGGACAGCGCGGCGAGAACGCGCACCCCGGGGGAAGCGCGTCGATCGGCGGGACCATTCCCGGAATCGCGGCGAGTTCCTTCACGGTTCGGTCCATGCGCGGGATCGACTCCATGAGCCCGCGCGTGTACGGATGCAGCGGACGCCGGAACAGGTCGACCGTCGGCGCGATTTCGAGGATTCGCCCGGTGTACATCACGGCGACCCGGTCCGCGATCTCCGCGACGATGCCGAGGTTGTGCGTGATGAGCAGGACGGACATCCGGCGCGCCGCCTTGAGTTCCCCGATCAGTTCGAGAATCTGCGCCTGGATCGTGACGTCGAGCGCCGTGGTCGGTTCGTCGGCGATCAGGAGTTCCGGGTTCAGCGACAGGGCCATCGCGATCATGGCGCGCTGGCGCATGCCGCCGCTCAGAAGGTGCGGCCAGGACGACGCGCGCTTCTCCGGGCTCGGGATGCCGACGCGCGCGAGCATCTCCACGGCCCGGTCCCATGCCTGCCGCTTCGGCATGCGGCCGCCTTCTGGGAGCGCGTGTGCGCGGATCGCCTCGACGATCTGGTCGCCGATCGTGTAAACGGGGTTCAGCGACGTCATCGGCTCCTGGAAGATCATCGAGATCTCCCGCCCCCGGACGTCCATCATCTCGCGGTCGGAGAGCGCAAGGAGATCCCTCCCCTTGAAGTAGATATTCCCGCCGGTCACGGCGCCGCCCTGCTTCGCGATGAGCCCCATGATCGCGAGCGACGTCATCGACTTGCCGCTCCCCGACTCGCCGACGAGGCCGAGCGTCTCGCCCGAACGGATGTCGAGGCTCACGCCGTCGACGGGATAGACGGGCTTCGGGCCGGGAAAGCGGACCCGGACGTCGC
>CALMZW010000079.1 GCA_937870605.1 uncultured Synergistaceae bacterium | reverse complement strand
CTTCGTTTCAACCATTCCGAGCGCGATCTGATCCTGCGACATCTTCATGACCTCCCCGTACGATATGTATGCGATTATACCGGATGTTCCTTCGGCCCCGGAGCCGCGTCACGCGGCCGGACGACCGTTACGCCCTGTTCGTTTTCGTCAGTTCCCTGAAGACCTCCGCGACGATGGTCCGGACAAGCTCCTCTTCGGACGGAAGGGCCGGCGATTCCTCCTTCGCGGCGGTCCGCTTCCGCGCTTCGGGCGCAGACGCGGCGGCTCCGCCGAAGGACGTTCCCTTCAGGAGATCCTGCTTCAGTTCCTCGATGTCCCGCTGGCCGTAGGCGAGCCGCTTCCGGTTGATGAGGTGCAGCGGGCTCAGGTTGTCGGAGATGATGTTTCCGCCGTAGGTCCCGCACCCGAGCGTCAGCGCCGGGAAGAGTCCCGTCGTCCCGCCGACGCCGCCGAGCGACGACGCGGTGTTGACCAGGACGCGCATCGCGGGTTTGCGGAGCGCGAACTCCATGATGATCTTCTCGTCGCGCGAATGCATCGCCATCGTATGGCCGAGGCCGCCGAGTTCGAGCAGTTTCGTCGCGAGCGCGCACGCGTCCTCCCAGCCGTTCACGACGTAGAACGCGAGCACGGGGCTCAGCTTTTCGTGCGAGAGCGGGTAGCCCGCGCCGACGCCGTCCACATCGCCGATCAGGACCCGCGTGCCGCGCGGCGCGGCGAACCCGGCCATTTCCGCGAGGGCCTCCGCCGAACGGCCGACGGACGACGCCATCATTCCGTAGTCGGGCGTGAGGAGGACGCGCTCGAGCTTCTTCCGCTCGTCCTCGTTCATGAAGTAGCAGCCGTTCTTCCGGAGTTCCTCCCGAACCTGCGTTTCGATCGACGCGTCGCACAGGATGGACTGCTCCGAGGCGCAGATGGTGCTGTTGTCGAAGCTCTTGCTCGCCGCGACGATTCGCGCGGCGCGCTCCACGTCCGCGCTCTTTTCGATGTAGCACGGCGCGTTTCCCGCCCCCACGCCGAACGCGGGTTTGCCGGAGCTGTACGCGGCCCGGACGATTCCGGGGCCGCCCGTGGCGATGATGACGTCCACGCCCGCGTTCCGCATGAGTTCGTTCGTCGCCGCAATGCCCGGCTGGGTCACGCAGCCGATGCACCCCTCGGGGGCGCCCGCCGCGACGGCGGCCTTCCGGACGACCTCCACGGCCTCGCACGTGCACTTCCGGGCGCGCGGATGCGGGCTCACGACGATCGCGTTTCGCGCCTTCATCGAAATGATCGCGTTGTTCATCGCCGTTGACGTCGGGTTCGTCGTCGGCGTGACGGCGGCCGTCACGCCCATCGGAGCCGCGATCTCGACGAGGCCGTTCGCGCGGTCCTCCGATATGACCCCGACGGTCTTCATGTCGCGGATGCACTCGTAGAGCTTCTTCGTGGCGAAGAGGTTCTTGAGCGTCTTGTCCTCCGCCCGTCCTATTTCCGTCTCTTCGGCGGCCATCGCGGCGAGCCGCGCGGACGCTTCCGCCCCGGCCTCGCACATGGCGCGCACGATCGCGTCCGTTTCCTGCTGCGACATTTCACCCAAGAGTTTTTGCGCCTTTTCCGCGCTCCGGACCAGATCCCGGACCTCCTGGATCATCGCGAGATCTTTGTCGAGCGTCACGGGAGAGGCGCCTCCTTCATCGCGTGCATGTCACACCCGTCACTTTTCCAGGTGCGGCAGGATGTATTCCACGTCCGAATGCGGCCTCGGAATGACATGGACCGAGACGAGTTCCCCGATCCGCTTCGCCGCGGCGGATCCCGCATCCACGGCGGCCTTGACCGCGCCGACGTCGCCGCGCACCATGACGGTGACGAGTCCTCCGCCCACGAGCACCTTGCCGATCAGGCTCACGTTCGCGGCCTTCACCATCGCGTCCGCGGCCTCTATGGCCCCCACGAGTCCCTTCGTTTCGATCATTCCGAGCGCTATCTGATCCCTGTCCATACTCGTATCCTCCCCGTTCGGATTCTTCTATTTTTCGTCGGAACGGACGAACCGGATTCCGCGTTCCCGGGCTTCGTCCCGTGCAAGCGGCGTCAGAATCGCGGCCGCGTCCAGCGTTATTTCGGTCTTTCCGGCGCGGGCCGCATCCTGAACGACCGACGCCGTTATGACGGTTTTCTTTCCCTTCGCGGCCGGCTTTCGCGGCGGCTCCGGCGACACAGGCGCCGACGCAGGCGCGGAACATCCGCGCACCGCGGCTCCGAGATCGTTCGCGTCGCACAGCCCGACGCCGAACGCAACGAGCCTTTCGAGGATCGTCCGCAGCATCCCGGCGTACGCGCCACCCGCGCGTCCCGGACAGACGGAATCCCTCGCGGCGACGACGCGCCTTCCGGCAAGCAGCGCGCTCGCCATCAGTTCGCAGGCGAAGCCGTCGCGGATGCCCCATGCCGCCTTCGCGGCCGTGTTCTGCGAGAGCGTCGGGAAGACGACCGCGTCGAATCCGTCGACGCCGCACGCTTCCGCGGGATTCTCGGTCCCGTCGATCCACTCGTCCGCGGCGGCCGCGAGGCGGTCCTTCCCGAACATCCGGATCGCCGACGCCGACGCGGCGCCCGTGATCCGGTAGTTCTTCCGGAGCCCCTCGAGTTCCGTCAGGGCCGCTTCCGCGCCCTTCATGCCTCCCGTGAAGACCGCAAGGAGCTTCGGCCGGGCGTCGCACGGCCGCTCCGATTCACACGCCCCGCCGGGCTCGCGCGGGGGAAGTTTTCGTATCTCGCGCACGCACAGGTCCACGATCCGTCGGATCGTCGCTTCGTCCATTCCCGTCACCTCCCGCCGTTTCCGTAGAACGCGCCGCTCTTGAGGCGGCACATCATCACGTAGACGGCGCTGCTCAGTCTGTTCATGGAGCGGATGATATCCCCGCGCCCCGGCTCCCTTCCGCAGAACGCGTCGCACGCGGCCAGCTCCGCCGCGCGGACCTCGGTGCGCAGCAGGTTCAGGTGCGCCATGTCCTCGCCCATGCTCCGGTCGGGCATGAAGTGCCCGATCCCGAGCGCGCCCTTCGGGTCGTGGGAGATTTCCCGTATCCGCTCTTCCGTCATGCCCATGAGCGCAAACGGTTCGAGCGGGACGTCGAGGACTTCCGCGCGCAAAATCGTCCGGACGACCGCGAGAAGCTCGTCGAGGTCGCGGAGCAGCGCCGTCGCGTTCTTCGCGGCAAGCCGCGCCTGGACGATCAGGATCGTCGATTCGAGCGAGTCGAGCTTCCCCCGGAAGCGGATGCGCGCATCGGTCTTCGGAACGAGGAGGTTCCCCCGGAGGTGCGTGTAGTTCTCGGGCTTTTCGCGCACCGTGACGCCGAGCCCTTCGAGGACGAAGGTCGGTCCGTCCGCGTCGGCGCAAGCGGCGGTCTCCGTCGCGGGGGCCGACGCAGGCGTTTCGCAGCACGACCGCGTCACGAGGCGGATTCGTCGGTCGGCGAGGAACGTCCGCGCCGCGGGGGTCACGATCGTATCCGCGTCGATCTCGAAGGAATCGACCTCGCCCTTCAGCCGGATTGCGTCCCGCAGGGCCTCTTCGGTCAGCAGCCGCTTCTGTGGCATCGTTCCGTCACCACCGGACCGGCGCGCCGGCGACGGAAATCACGGCGTCGGCGAACGCGTCGCAGGCCGCCTGACAGTCCGCCTGCGTCCCGGTCAGGTGCGCCCCGGCGAAGTTCGTCTCGCTCGGGGGGCCGAAGAAGCTCGTCATACGGACGTTGGCCGCCTTGATCGCGACGTCGAGCGCGTACATGGCCTCGAGCGGCGGCGCGATGAGGTACGCGAGCGGCGCGCCCTCGGGGATGCCGTTCACGCCCGACAGATAGCTCCCCGTGCTCGAGACGCACTGCGCGAAAAAGGCCGTCGCGCCGTCCCTGTCGGCGGCCCAGAAACACGCGTCGTTCTCGACGAACGAGATCGCGGCGCGCAGGCCGCTCTCGACCTCCGCCGGGTCCGGCGCGGACAACATTCCGATGAACTCTCCCGACAGCGGCCCCGAGGCGTGCGACGCCCCCGCATAGAACGACTTCGCGTAGGCCACGCGGACGTTCGCCTTCTTCGTCGCCTCGTCGACCGCGGCGTAGCCGACGTCGTCGCTCGTGAGCGTGAGCATCCCGAGGCTCAGATGCGCGTCGGGAAGGTCGAGCTTTTCTTTCATGAACGGGTTCACGCGCGGGATGATCCGCACCGCGAGGACCGTCGCCCGGATCGGGCCGAAGCCGTACATCCGCCCCTCCCCCGTCAGGAGCCCGCGCCTTCGGAGAGCGCGCGGAGCTTCAGACCGCTCGCCTTCATGTCGAAGATGCGCTTCACGGTCTCCGCGACATGGGCGGCCGCCTCGACGGCGGGGATGCCTCCCCGGTGGATGTTGGCGACGAGCGTCCGCTCCGACTCGATCGTCTTCGCACTGGGCGCGTAGCACATGTACGCGCTCATGCTCGACGCGGTCACGAGCCCGGGCCGCTCTCCGATGAGCAGGAGGACGACCTTCGGGGCAAGGATCTCCCCGACCGCGTTGATGAGGCCGACGCGTCCGTAGCGGACGAAGAACTTCTTCCCGGTCGCGAGCCCGTACCCGCGAAGCATCTCCTCGAACGCGGGGATGAAGTCCGGGGCGTTCGCCGTGATCGCCGCGGAACTCAGGCCGTCGGCCATGACGAGCTGAACGTCCGCGCCCTTCGGGCACTCCTCGCGGACACGCGTCTCCCCTTCGGGCGAAAGCAGGCGTCCGAGATCCGGCCGCGTCAGGAATTCGTCCTTGCTCGACGCGCGCGACGCGACCGTGAAGAAACCGAGCCGTTCGACCATGTCGAGGTCCACCTCGCTGAGGACCGCGTCGTTCGCGGCCGCGTGATCGGCCCGGAAGCGCAGCCAGTGCTCCGTCTTCGGACGCGGCCCGGCGCGCCCGACGCCGATGCGCGCGGGCGTCGACGCGACCATCGCCGCGAGCCCGGCCTCGTCGGCGGGATGCGGCACGAGGATCCCCGACGCTTTGTCACGCTCCATCAGGTCGGGAAGCGTCTCTCCCGAATCGTCTCCGGGGTCCGGAAGCGACTCCGCCTGCTCCCGCGGCGGTTTCATCTCCGATATGATGCGTCGGACAAGAATCTCGATATCCTTCTCGTTCATCGTTTCCCCCTCCGGCCGGTCATGCCTTCAGAAAGACCGACGGATCTCCGGCCCGTTCCGTCAGGATTCCGTCGCGCATGAGCCCCATCCCCTCCAGCCACGCCTCGAACTCCGGCGCGGGGCGGAGTCCCAGATGGGCCCGCACGGTCGCCGCGTCGTGGTACGATGCCGACTGGTAGTTGAGCATCACGTCGTCCCCCATCGGAACCGTGACGAGGAAGTTGCACCCGGCCGACGCGAGAAGGACCTGGAGATTCTCGATGTCGTCCTGACTCGCCTTCATGTGGTTCGTGTAGCAGCAGTCGCACCCCATCGAAAGCCCCGTCAGCTTTCCCATGAAGTGGTCCTCGAGCCCGGCGCGGATGACCTGGCGGCTGTCGTAGAGGTACTCCGGCCCGATGAAGCCGACCACCGTATTCACGATGAACGGATCGTAGCGCTTCGCCAGCCCGTAGCACCGGGCCTCCATCGTCACCTGGTCCGAGCCGTGATGGGCCTCGGCGGACAGTTCCGATCCCTGTCCGGTCTCGAAGTACATGCAGTTCGGCCCGGCTCCGGTCCCGTACTTTTTCATCATCTCGTACGCCTCGTCGAGAAGGGACACGTCGATTCCGAAGGCCTCGCACCCCTTCTGGCTGCCCGAGAGGCTCTGGAACATCAGCCCCGTCGGCGCGCCCGCCTCGACCGCCTTCATCTGCGTCGTCACGTGCCCGAGAACGCACTGCTGCGCCGGGATCTTCCATCGGTCCATGAACTCCTGGAAGGTCCGCAGGAGCCGCCCGACGCTTTCGGGGTCGTCGATGCACGGGTTGAGCCCGATGACCGCGTCGCCGCACCCGTACGACAGCCCCTCCATCAGGGACGCGAGAACGCCCGTCACGTCGTCCACGGGGTGGTTCGGCTGAAGGCGCATGCAGAGCGTCCCGGGCAGGCCGACGGTCGTGTTGCACCGCTTGATCCTCCGGATCTTCTTCGCCCCGTAGAGCAGGTCGAGATTCGAGCAGATCTTCGCCACGGCCGCAACCATCTCGCTCGTCAGGCCGCGCGAGATCCATTCGATGCGTTCCGGCGTCGTCCCGTCGGACATGATCGTCTCCCGGAGTTCCGTCACCGTCCAGTTCCGGATCGCGGCGTACGACGTCTCGTTGACGCCGTCCTGGATGACCCGCGTGACCTCGTCTTCGTCGTAGGGAACGACGGGATTGTTCCGAAGCTCCTCGAGCGTCAGCGCGGCAACGACCTGCTTCGCCGCGATCCGCTCCTCCGCGCTCTCCGCGGCGACCCCCGCAAGGATGTCGCCCGATTTTTCCTCGTTCGCCTTCGCAAGGACGTCCTTCACGCCCCGGAATGAATAGAGGCGTCCGCCAAGCCGTGTTCGCAGTCGCATCTTCAGGAAATCCCCCCTTCTGACTCTCCGGTTCCCTCGTCGGGGAAAACAAGCGTCTTGACCGCCACGGGGACGACCGTTCCCCCGTGAAGCGGCTCTCCGATATCGATGTAATCCAGCTCTCTCGCGCTCACCTGATCGATCGAAACGATCGCGCGCGCGCGGCGAAGCCGGTTTTTCACGAGCCCGCCGACGATCTTGCCGATGTCGTCCGCGCAGAGGATCACGAGCGGTCCGTCGAGACCGCACGAATCCGCGGCCGCGGCGACGGCCGACGCGAGGCCCGAGACGTCGGCGAAGGACTTCGACCGCATCGCAGGCGCCGCAATCGCGGGCATCCGGCCGCGGTCCGCGCCGAACAGGCGGATCTTCGCCGATAGGTCCTCGCCGTTCCCGGCGTTTCCGATGGAGACGACCGGGATGTCGCGCAACGGGAGGACCGACGCGTCGGACAGGAAGATCGTCGACCCGCTGATATCCACCGTGTGGACGCCCGCTCCGATCACCGTGGCGTAGATCGTCTCCTCCGGAGCGATCACGGTCACGCCCCGTTCGGCGGTCCTGCGGCGCAGCTCGCGCGCGAGCGCCGCGCCCATGTCGTCGTAGCCGGGGACGCGTTCGCCTTCGTCCAGATAGAGCAGCCGCCCGACGCCGCCCGAGAAGCTCACGCAGTCGCACCGCGGAGCGAACCCCTCGCGGTTGTCGATCGCAAGCCTGCGGGCCGGCGCATCCGGCGAACCTTCGATCACGGAGAGCAGGGAACCGGCCATTGCGCCGGCAAACGCGAAGACGCCGCGTTCGTCGAGCGTCTTCCCCACAGCGACCGGCAGCCCCAGGCAGGACGCAACGATTCGTCCCGGATCGGTCACGTGCTCCACGACCGACGTCCCGGCAACAAACCGGACAAGCCGTCCTCCTATATCGAAACACAGGGTTCCGGCGAAAACTCCCCGGTCGAACACGGAGATATTCGTCGTTCCCCCGCCGATATCGAGATTCATGAGCCGGAGGTTCCTCTTTTTCGAGAGCGTCGCGGCGCCGGCGCCGAGGCCGCTGATGTACGCCTCGAGGTGCGCCCCGGCCGTCGCGACCACGAACGACCCGGAAAAACGCGAGACGGCCTGCGCGATCGCCCGGGCGTTCGCGGCGTGCGCGGCCTGCCCGGTCACGATCACGGCCCCGGTGCGGATATCCGCGGGACGGACCGAGCAGAGCCCGAACTGCCGGGAGAGAAACGCCTCGATGCGTTCGCCGTCGATGGCGCCATCCGTGGAAAATGGGGTGAACATCACGTCGCTCCGGAAGAGAATCCGCTTGTCGACGATCCGGACGCTCGGAACCCCGAAGCCCTTGGCGACGTTCTCGATGCGAAGGAGGCTGAGCACCATGGATGTCGTCGTCGTTCCGATGTCGATGCCGACGCTGCGGATCTCTTCCGTGTTCATATCCGTCCTCAGAGGACCCGGACCATGTCGCCCGTGGAGAGCCCCGCCGCGTTCGCCTCGTCCGTGTCGACGTGGAACTCGGAGAGCATGTTCGCCCCGACGCGGACCCAGACTCTCCGGAAGACGACGCTCCGGTCGCCCGTCGTCTCGACGTCGGTCTCGTCGCCGTCCGAAAGGCCGAAGATCTCGCCTTCGGCCGTGGAAAGATGCAGATGCCGCCACGCGACGCCGACGCCCCTGGAGCACGTCGCCGAACCGCGGGGGCCGATCAGGAGAACTTCCGGCGTCCCGGCGCCGCTGCCGCTCTTCATGAGCGGCAGCGCGAGCCCGAGCCTCCGGGCGTCGGACGCGGAAAGCTCCACCTGGGTTTCCGAACGGATCGGACCGAGCAGCCGGACCTTCTCGAGACAGCCGTCATGCGTCGCGATGGTGACGGTTTCCTTGCAGGCGTACTGTCCCGGTTGCCGGAGATCGCGAAACTTCTCCGGCTCGTACCCCGGGCCGAAGAGCCGGTCCGCGTGGTCGCGCGACAGGTGCAGATGCCGGTTGCTGACGCCGGCGATCACGAGCCGCTTCGGATCCATCGCGCGGACTATCCTTCGAACCACCGTTCCGACAAGAGCGTTGTCCGGATTCATATCATCACCCATTGAAAGGATACTACGAAGCCTTGATTCTATCTACATCGGCGTCCCGAGGACCACGTGCGGCAGCCACATCGAAAGTTGCGGGATATACGTCGTGATCGCAAGCGTCGGAATCCAGGCGAAGAGGATCATCCACAGCGTCGGTTTCAGCGTCTCGTTGATCGGCGAATTGTTGAGCCGCCCTCCCAGGTAAAGCATCGGCGCGCACGGCGGCGTGATGTTCCCGAGCCCTGTATTGACGCCCACGATGGCGGCGTAGTGAATCGGGCTGAACCCCAGGTGCAGAATGATCGGCAGCAGGATCGGCGTCGTCAGCATGACGGAGCTGATGTCGTCCATGAGCATTCCCATGATGATAAGGAAAATGTTGATCATGAACAGGATGACCCAGCGGTTCGTCGATATGGATTGGAGAAGAACCAGCACTTTGCCGGGAAGGTCTTCCAGAATGTACAGTTTGCTGAGCATCATGACCGCGTAGAGCATGACCATGATGACGCCCGTCGTGACCGCCGACTCAATCAGGGTCTTCAAGAGCCCCTTGACGGTGAGCCCCTTGTAGACGAAGAATCCGACGGGGATCGCGTAGAGGCATGCGACCGCGGCCGCTTCCGTCGGCGTCATGATCCCTCCGTAGATCCCTCCGAGGACGAGAACGGGCATCACCAGCGCCGGCAGGGCGATCTTTCCCTTCACCCCGGCCTGACGGAGCGTGACGGAAACGGGCTGCGGCTTTCCGATGATGATGTCCGTGTTGTTCCGGAGCAGAAAGACATTCACAATGGACAGGAGCGACGTGAGGATGATCCCGGGGACCACGGTCGAAAGGAACGACGCGAGCACGGACTGACCGCCGATCCACGCGTAGAGGATCATGATGGAGCTGGGCGGGATCAGCATTCCGAGGACCGCCGAATTGGCCATGAGCGCCGCCGAATGCCCTCTCGGGTACCCCGCCGCGTTGAGTCGGGGGAACATGATCGAGCCGATGCACGAGAGCGTCGCGCAGCCCGATCCGGTGATGGCTCCGAAAACGGCGCACGAGACGGTCGCGACGACGCCGAGCCCGCCCCGGATGCGCCCGACGAAGACGTCGACCACGTCGATCAGCTTCTCGCCGATGCGCCCCTTTTCCATGATGCCCCCCGCGATGATGAACAGCGCGATGGCGAGCAGGACGATGGAATTCATCTGGCTGAAGCCGTAGGGCAGCAGCATGGTTGTGGAGTACCCCTGCATGGCGTTTCCGCCGAAGAAGAGGAGCCACGCCGCCGACGACATGAAGCACATCGGCACGGGAACGCCGATCACGAGCGTGGCGAAAAGGATGACAAGTGCGATGTATATCATGACTTCTCCTCCGTGAGTTCGACATCGGGAGCGGGATCTCCCGTCACCAGCGGCGCGGCTCCGCCGAAGAACATAATGCGGATGTCCCGGACCAGGTTTCTTCCGAAGTAGGCCGACATCAGCGTCAGGCCCAGAAAGATCGCCGCATACGAGACCCACATCGGGATGCGCCACACCGGCGTTGTGGGGAGCGCGATGCCCGTTCCGAGGGGGCCCATGAAGCCGAACATGAAAAATTCGTAGCCGTACCAGGTGAAAAGAAGACTGATGCCGAATGTGACGCCGTCCTTTATGAGTGTGACCGTGTTTTTCAACACGCCATCTTTCAGATACACATTGACGAGGTCGGCCGAGATGTGTGTTCCCTCGTAGGCTCCGTACGCCCCGCCCATGAAGTAGACCCAGAACGCGAAAATCGTGACGATTTCCTCATAGCCGTACAGATTCGCCCGCAAAAAGTATCGCGCCACGACGGACGCGCAGATGATGAGCGTCAGCGCGACGCAGCCGATGATCATCACAGTTTTTTCGAACAGCAGAAAAGCCCTGGGGATAAAGAAACGCAGACTTCCGTTCACGTATGACCGCCTCCTGTCCCGGAGGACTCCCCGCCGCCTCGGTTTGACCGAACCGTTCTACTTCGCGTACTGTTTCTTGAATTCGTCGATGAGGTCCTTGCCCATCCGGGTGGCCATCTTGTCCCACGTGACGGCTCCGATGCGCTTGAAGAGGGGTTCGAGTTCCTTGTCGGTGTAGGTGAATACCTTGATTCCGGCCTTGCGCATGAGGTCCATGTACTTCTCGTCGTCCTTTTCGGACAGAACGATGCTCTCGGCCGCGACGCGGGCCGCGGCGGCCGCGATGATCTTCTGGTCTTCGGGCTTCAGTTTCTCCCAGGTTTTCTTGCTCATCAGGTAGGATTCGCTCTCAACGAAGTAATTCGTCTGGTAGTAGTACTTGAGAACGTCCTTCAGGATCGTGTAGCAGGCCACGGGCGGAAGGCCGTTGACGCCTTCGGCGACGCCGGTCTGGAGCGCCGTGTAGAGTTCCGCGTAGGGGATCGTGATCGTCCGGTAGCCGACATCCTCGGCCGCCAGCTTGAACGCGTCGATCGAGCAGACCCGGAGAAGGATGCCCTTGTCGACCGCAGGGTTCGTGGGCTCGGTCACGGGCTTCGTCGTTCCGATGCCGCCCATGCCCTCGACGTTGAATCCGAGGAACTTGACGCCGAGGCGGCTGTGGAACTCGTCCATCTTCTTCGAGAGCCAGCCATCGGGCTTGTAGACGTCCTTGACCTGCGCGTAGCTGCTGATATAGCCGTTGACGTAGGGGAGTTCGAGGCGTGGATCGAACTGGCTCGGAACGGAGATGAGCGCCATGTCGATGGTTCCGCGAATCAGCTCTTCATAGACGAGAACGTAATCTCCGACCTGGGATGCGGGGTATACCTTGATTTCTATCCGCCCGTTCGTCTTTGCCGCAACTTCCTTGGCGATGGAGTACATCGCCTGTGTGGCCTGGTGGTCGATGGGGTTCTGTCCCGCCAGCCGCAATGTCATCTCCGGCGCCGCAAAGGCCGCTGTCGCAAGAACGAACACGAAACACATCGAAACGAAGGTCTTCAGGGTCTTCCTCACTGATCCTCACTCCTTCCAGAATGTCGTTGCCAAAAAACCGGTGCGTTCCTTCCAACGGAGTTCCCGCGTCACCTCCCCTTCCCGATCATGCGCCCTTTCCGCATTTCCCCGTGCGCAGATACCGCCGAAGCTCTTCCACGCTCATGTTGTCGATTCCCATGCTCTTCAGGCTCCGTCCCTCGTTCCACATATCCCGTTCGATGACCGCGCCCTCGATCGTCGCGAACGCGTCCATGAGCGGCGTCGGAATCCCGGCCGCCTTGCCCAGCTGCGACCAGGGCACAAGCCCGTTCAGGCCGTCTTCGGTGAAGTAGCGGTTCTGGACGCTGGTCGGCCCCTTGATGTAACACAGGCCCGGGTTGCCGTTGGTTTCCTTGAACAGATCTCCGGGCTGTTCCAGTCCCGACAGAAGCTGTTCGATCGTCAGGGGGTGGTAGCCGTACGCCTTTGCGACGGCGATGCGTTCGTTGTCGAGCATCTTCGTGACGCGGCAGACCGTCGGGCCGAACGCTTCCTCGTAGAGGTAGAATTCGCCTTTGGACCGCTCGATGCGGCTGACGCTCATGATGCACGCGGGCGTGTGAATGACGGGATTGTGGCTGTGGAACGCCGCTTCAAGAATATCCTCCACCGGGACGAAGTTGTATATCCCCTGAAGCTTGTCGATCGCCTCTTTGGTCCGCGCCGCAGGAAAGACGCCGAGCTGAAGCGGCGCGTTGATCTTGTAGACGTAGGCGTACCCCGGCTCCAGGACTCTGGCGTCGTAGGAGTTCGTGTTCGTTTCCGCGATGATGACGTCCTTCGCGACACCCTTTTTCCGGAACGCCTCGACGAACACCAGCGTTCCGAGCGTTCCGGGAAGGAGCACGATGATCTGCCCGTCTTCGACGTAATCCGCGAGTTCCGCGGCGACCGCCGCATGGGCGAACGCGGGAAGGTGGCACAGGATGACGTCGGCGCCCTTGACCGCTTTCGCCATGTCGGACGTGACCATGCTCACGGTCGCGACGCCCTCCGCCCGGCATCCGCCCTTGACGTCGCGCCCGAGTTTGATCTTCTTCGTCTCGAAGACGCCCTTCATCTCGTCGACGAATTTCGGGTCCTGGTACAGGCGGCACTCGAAGCCCAGAAGACTGAGTTCCGCCGCGGACGACTGCCCCGCGTTTCCTCCTCCGAGAATCGCTATCTTTTGCTGCATACAAAAGACCTCCCAT
>CALMZW010000078.1 GCA_937870605.1 uncultured Synergistaceae bacterium | reverse complement strand
CGGGCTTTTTGCTGTCCCAGTTGCAACTACTTTATTCTAGGAGGTGTGGGGCATGGCGTGTGTAAGGCTGGCGGTTCTTGTCGTTTTGCTGGCGGCGTATCCTGCGGGAACAGCGTTTTCGGAAACGTCGTTCGAGAAGGTTGCGAGGTTTTTGGAACGGACGATCGAGCGCTATGGAAACCTCGAGGCGTCCCTGACGGAGTCCCTCGGAGCGCCTTCGGCGAGAAGCGTGTCGAAGCACGCGAGTCCGCACGATCCGAACTACACGTACGAACTCATCTCCATGGATTTCGCCCCGAAGGGCGCGCAGGCGGTCGTGTACAGGGATTCGGACAAGGAATTGCTTGTCGGTCTCGTCGCCTCGACGCCGAAGCTGGTCTTCGGGAAGAACGTCCGTGTGGGGTCGCCGAAGAGCGCCGTCCTGAAGGAACTCGGCAAGCCCGTCGAGGAGAAGGATGACGTCATGCGGTACGAGGACGAGTCCGGCTACGTGGATATCACCTTTCAGCTGGATCTCGGGGGAACGGTGCGCCGCATGGGAATCTCCATCTGGATGGATTGAGAAGGGGGCCTGAAGCGGCCCCCTTTGTCGTTCATTCGTGCGTCGCTTTGCGCCGTGTGTTTCGCGGGAGTCCCTCCGGTTCGAGCGCGATCCGTTCGCCGTCGAAGAGCGACTGGACGCCGCCGGACGAGAATCCCTTCTGGCGTTCGCACATCTCCCTGCAGTTTCCCATGCACCGGCTCTGGTTGTCGTCCGGTTCCGTGTAGACGGTGAGCACCCCTTCGTAATTCCGGAGGACGGTCTTCCGGTCCGACCGGGATACGACGTAGTTCGGCGTGACCGGGATCTTGCCGCCGCCGCCCGGGGCGTCAACGACGAACGTGGGGACGGCGAGCCCGGACGTATGCCCGCGAAGGAACTCCATGATCTCGATTCCCTTCCCGATGGAGGTCCGGAAGTGCTCGATGCCGCGCGACAGGTCGCACTGGTAGATGTAGTAGGGGCGGACGCGGATCTTCAGGAGGCCCTGGTTCAGTTCCCGGAAGATATAGGGGCAGTCGTTGACCCCTTTGAGCAGCACGGACTGGTTTCCGAGCGGGATTCCGGCGTCGGCGAGACGGACGCACGCCTGGGCGGATTCCGGCGTGATCTCCGCCGGGTGGTTGAACTGGACGTTGATCCACAGCGGGTGGAAGCGCCGGAGCATATCGCAGAGTTCGTCCGTGATCCGCATGGGCAGCACGACGGGGACACGCGTTCCGAGGCGGATGATCTCCACGTGCCCGATCGCCCGGATCGACCCGAGGATCCACGCGAGCGTCTCGTCGGAGAGCGTGAGCGGATCTCCGCCCGTGACGAGAACGTCCCGGATCTCGGGCGTCCGGCGTATGTATTCGATGCACGCCTCGATCTGCTCCCGGCTGCGCGCGTGGTCCGACTGTCCCGCAAAACGCCGGCGCGTGCAGTGGCGGCAATACATGGAGCACTGGTCCGTGACGAGCAGGATGCACCGGTCCGGATAGCGGTGCGTCAGTCCGGGGACCGGAGAGTCGACGTCTTCGTGAAGCGGGTCGAGAAGATCCGTGGACGCGATGAGCGTTTCCTTCAGCGTCGGGATGGCCTGGCGCCGGATGGGACAGTTCGGGTTGTTGCG
Organism: uncultured Synergistaceae bacterium; assembly: GCA_937870605.1. Classification (GTDB taxonomy): domain Bacteria; phylum Synergistota; class Synergistia; order Synergistales; family Aminobacteriaceae; genus CALFXN01. The sequence goes on along the minus strand of CALMZW010000078.1, from coordinate 7,386 downwards.
GTCGATCAGGCTCGCATAATACGGCGTGATGGCCATCCGGAGCGTCGCCAGACTCTTCTTGACGATCATGGCTTCGTTGCGGGACAGCGTCAGAAATCGCGACAGTTCCTCGGCCGTCGTGAGGCGGTGCTCCATCTGCCAGCGCCAGTCGTTCCAGAGCGCCGGATCCGTCTCAAGCCGGATGTCCCGATACGAGTCGTCTCCGCGAACTCCGGGACGGAGGGGGATTGTCGCGTTTTTAGGGGAGCCTGCGGATTTCTTTGCAGTAGAGGACAAGGTCGTCACCCTCCGAATAAAAGTTGGGAATGCGTCCGCACTCCCTGTATGCAGCCCGTTCGTAAAAATGCCGCTGCCCGTCGTAGTCCGATCGTCCGGCCGTTTCCACGCGGATGACGGCCCTGTCCGATCGCGAGAGAATCGCGGCGCACATTCCCCGGTCGAGCGCCAGTCCGACGCCTTTGCGCTGGTGCGACGGATCGACGACGATCCAGTAGAGATCCCATGCGAAAGCGCTCATCGGCGTCGGTCCGAAGATCAGGAACCCTCCGGATGTCCCGCATTCCTCCGCGTCGAGGAGCGTGTAGTCCCTGCCCGGCGCATCGAAGCATCCGCGCAACACCTCGTCCAGGACGAGAATCTCGTCCCCGGAAAAGGCTTCCGTCTTTCGCGCCGTTTCCAGATAGAAGGCGATATCGTTATGCGACATGGCGTTTTTCCCGTTTCCTTTCGAGGGCAAGCGCGACGATGCGCTCAATCAGTGAGGCGTAGTGGATCCCCGCCTCGCCTGCCTGCCTGGCGAATCCGGCGTCCGACGAGATGTCGGGATTGGGATTGACGTCGATGACCCGAAGGTCGCCCCCGGGCCGCCGTTCCCTGACGTCCACGCGGAAGTATCCCCGGCAGCCGAGGACCGTCCCTGACCTGGCCGCCAGCGCGCCGATGCTGCGGATGAGGGCGTGCGGCAGGTGCTCCGCGCTTCGGGGGGAGATGACGAAGTCCGGCGCTTTCGGATCCCATTTGGAAGCGTAGTTCAGATAGGGGGACAGGCCCGGGAAATGGTCGTACTCGATGACGGAGATTCCCACCGGCTCGGGGGCGCCTTCGAGGAACGCGACGGAAAACTCGCGCCCGGAGAGGAACTCCTCGACAACGAGGCCGTCCGGATGGTGCAAGAGCTTTCTGGAGACGACGCCTTCGAGCGCATCGAGGCTCCGTACGAGCGACGACTCGTCGATGCCGACGCTTCCGTCTTCATGCGCCGGCTTGACGAAGAAAGGAGCAGGAAACGCGATGCCGGCCAGGTCCGAACAGCTTCGCACGCAGATTCCGTCCGGGACCGGAACGCCGCCCCGTTCGAGAAGCACGCGGGCGCGGGCCTTGTCGTGACAGGCGGCAAGGGCGTCGGGGCCGTTCCCCGTGTACGGGAGTCCGGACGCTTCCAGAAAACGGCAAAAATCGTGTTCGAGGGAACTGTCGTCGCTGAATCCCTCGAAAAGATTGAAAATACAGGATGGCGATCTGTCGCGGAGCCGCGTGGCGAACGCCGTTTCCGGTCGTGCGTCCGCAAGGTCTTCCCGGCGAATGTCCAGAGGAGCCGCCGGGATTCCAAGACGCGAAAGCGCCTCGATGACATGGGAACGGCAGCGCACCCCGTCCGTGACGTCGGGGCGTCCGCCGTCATCGATTCCGACAGCCACGAGCACGGCGTCCCGTATGTCCGGGACGGTGCGTTCGGGAGGTTCCGAAGGTTCGGGAGGTTCCGAGGAAACGGAGCCGTCTTCGGGAAGCATCGAAAGCGGGTTCATGCTTTCTCGCTCCCTCCGGTGAAGAAAGCGCCGGGCAGAATGTTCCGGGGAATGCCGTTTCTCCGGAATGCAAGGGAGAGGATCGTGCGGATGATGTCCTCGTACGCGCCTCCGCTCAGTCTGTAGAGGATCGGCAGGTCGCTGTACGTCGGAGAGAGCCCCGGCAGGGGGTTCACGTCGATGACGCGGGGATTCCCGGATTCGTCGAGCCGGAGGTCGATCCGCGAGACGTCGCGCAGTTCGAGCGCCCGGAACGCCATGAGGGCGCACGCTTCCGCCTTTTCGCGCACGTCCGCGGGAATGGTGTCCGGGCCTTCGTAGCGGACGCGGGTCTTCCATTCGCGTTTGTGCTCCAGGGAATACAGGAACGCTCCCTTCTCCTTCGCGGCGGGAGCGATGCGCATCATGCCGCCGACCCAGGGCTCTTCGTTTCCAAACACGCCGACGGTGATTTCGTCTCCGGGGAGAAATTCCTCGACGATGGCGTCCTGATTGTACAGGGACCAGATGCGGTCGACCCGGGAGTGGACTTCCGATTCGGTCTTGGCGAGGGAATCGGGAAAGATTCCCTTTGACGATCCTTCGAAACGGGGTTTGACGATCCATCGGGAATCCGTTTTCGGAAGCGCGGTCCGCGCGTTTTTCCTGAAGAGGAACGCCTTCGGGACGGGGACGCCTTCGCCCGCTAGGGTCTTGTTCGTGAGGTATTTGTCGAGGGAAAGCGCCATCGAGACGGAATCGGATCCCGTGAACGGAATGTCCAGACTTTCGAGGATCGCCGGAACCTGCGCTTCGCGCCCCCGCGATATGCCCCGTCCTTCCGCGATGTTGAGCACGAAGTCCGGTCTGTCTTGTTCAATTCGTGAAAGAAAGCGATCGTTCTGTTCGATCACCGAAACGGAGAAACCGAAACTCCGGACCTGCCGGGCGATGGCCTCGACGGTCTCAATGGAATCGTACTCCTCGTAGGAATCCGACGCTCCGTTCAGTGTCGCGCGAGGCAACTCGCGCGTTTCCTCGGGTTTGAGATTGCATGCGATGCATACGGAAAAACCGCCTGACGGGAGGTCAGGCTCCAGGCCAAAATCTTCCTTCATTGAGAGATGGATACCCCCTGATATCGCGCATCGTTTCCGCCCTGCCGGGCGGTTTCGTATCGGTGTCCGTCGCAGTGTCTTCGACAAGTTCCCCGTGCGTTCCGGGGAACGCTGAGATGCGATTGCGCGTATCCATCTATCCCTCCTCGGGGCGCCGACGCCGCACTTCCCTGTGTTTCGGGGGGTTTCCGCAGGTTTTCTCCGGCTCCGGCGCAATGAACGAATGCATCGTGTCCTTTCGCGGATTATATGTCTTTCCCGCAGGAAAACAAGGGGGAAAAACGACGGTTCCGGAGGAGGGGCTGAAAAGAGCGGAACAGGTCGCGGACGCGGCGCGGGCCGCACATAAAAGAAGGGATCCCGCGGGGCGAATCGGGATCCCTTCCACGTGTTTTGTTCCGAGCGGCGAATACGCGCTAGTGCTGCGCGGAGCGAAGACCGAGCAGCTTTCCGAGGAAGCGCTCCATGGCGCGATAGAAGTCGAACCGGTTCTCTTCGTTCGAGAAGCCGTGTCCCTCGTTGTCCTTCACGATATATTCCACGGGGATTCCGCGGGACCGCAATGCCTCGACGATCTGGTCCGACTCCGCTTTTTTGACGCGCGGATCATTGGCGCCCTGGGCGACGAGCAGCGGCGCCTTTATCCGGTCGGCGGAGAAGAGCGGCGATACGCTCTTCAGAAGATCGCGGTCCTTCTCGGGATGTCCGACCTGCTCGAAGAACATCTCGCGGACGGGCTCCCAGTACGGGGGGATCGACGCGAGCAGCGTAAAGATGTTGGAAACGCCGACATAGTCCACGCCGCAACAGTACAGATCCGGCGTAAAGGCGAGCCCCGCGAGGACGGCATAGCCGCCGTACGAGGCGCCGTAGATCGCGATCCGTTTCGGATCGGCGATGCCCTGCGCGAGGAGCCAGCGGACGCCGTCGGTGATGTCGTCCTGCATGGCGCGTCCCCACTGTTTGAATCCGGCCTGCCAGAAGGCCTTTCCGTACCCGGTGGAGCCCCGGAAGTTCATCTGAAGGACGGCGGCGCCCCGGTTGACGAGGAACTGAACTTCGGGGTCGAAGCCCCAGGAATCCCGCGCCCACGGTCCACCGTGCGGCAGGATGACGACGGGAAGGTTTTTCGGTTCGGTATCGAGCGGCAACGTCAGGTATCCGCGAATCTTCAGTCCGTCCCGCGCCGTATATTCGACAGGCTTCATCCGGGCCATCTCGTTCTCCTTGAGCCACGGTCCGAGGTCGGCGAGCTTTTCGAGGCGCTTTTCCCGCGCGTCGTAGAACCAGTAGGTTCCGAGTTCCCTGTCGCCGTGCGTTACTACGAGCCATCGCGTTTCGTCCTTGCTCCGGTCGACGATGGAAACCTCCTTGTCAGGCAGCCTGGCTTCGAGGTCTTTTTGCAGGTTCTTCCGCTCGTCGTCGAAAAAGGAGATATTCACCTTGTCCGTCACGTAGGACACGCCCGTCAGGACCTTCCGCTTCTTCGACCAGAGCAGCCCGCCCACGTCGACGTCGGCGTGTTCGAAGATGAGCTTGCCCAGCCGGGCGGACTTCGGGTCGTATTCGTAGACCGCGAGCTTGTCGCGATCCAGGTTCGACGCGACGAAGAGCTGCGTGTCGTCGAACGAGAAGAGAAGCGGGTTCAGGCTGTCCCGGAAGTTCGTCGTCAGAATGGTCGTGAACGGCGCCGTTTCCGTTTCCCGGTAGAGAAGGCTCGTGTTCACGCCGTCGGTCGCCAGGGCGACCCGCAGTCTGCCCGCGTGATCGGTCATCCACCCCGTGATGTTGCCCGGATTTTCCGCGATCATGGCCATTTCTCCGGAGTGGATGTTCAGCCGGTACACGTCGAACACGCGGTTGTCCCGCTTGTTCAGGCCGACGAGCATTTCGTCCGGGTTGTCCTCAAGATCGTCGACGATGGACGCGCGGACGCCCGGAAAGGGCGTCAGCTCCTTGAGATTCGAGCCGTCCGTGTTGACCGCGAAGACGTGGTAGTTCTCATCCCCGGCGTTGTCCTGGAGAAAGACGATGCGGCTGTCGCTGGCCCAGAAGAATCCGGCGACATTCCGATCGGTCGCCGCCGTCAACCGCAGTTCGGCGTTCGAGCCGATCGTTCGGACGAAGACGTTCATGCGTCGTTCCCAGGGCTTGAGATAGGCGAGACGCGTTCCGTCGGGAGAGAGCCGGAACATGGCCGTTTCGGGGTTGCGGAAGAAGTCCTCCATCGGAATGAGCCGCGGCGCGGCCCACGAGCGGGCGGACAGGAACGTGACGGAAAGAAGAACCGCAAGAACGAGAATGGTGAATTTCGAGTGCTCCATGAATATCCTCCTGTGTGTATGATCGTTTCTTTCATGTGCATGATACCATTTCATGAAGCGGGAGAAACCGACGGGAATACGCAAAAAACGAGTATTCGGCCGTTCGGGTTCAGGATGCGGCATCCGCTGAAAAGGGGTGTCCGGCGTGAACGGAAAGCATTCCGGAAGAACGAAAAAAACGAATGCAATGTCGCGACGCATTCATGAGGTCATATCGGGCATCTCTCCCGGGGCGGCTCCGGGTTCCGTCCGCGCCCGGCCGGACGCGACGCCCTCAGTTGTCACCGTCATAGTCCTTCCGGACGGAGATATCGTCGAACGGTCGGGCGTGTCGGCGGAGGAAGCCGTTTCCCTCGCCCAAGGGACGGCATTGTCCTGGATTCACGTTGACGGCCTTGGGGATTCGCATGTCGTGGAGCTTCTCATGAAAGCCTATTCGCTCCACCCGCTGGCGGTGGAGGATACCATGAATCCGCACCAGCGTCCGAAACTCGACGATTACGGCGAATCGATTTTCCTGTCGTTGCGCCTTCCCGGCTCCGTATGCGTCGATGAGACGGCGGGGCAGTTGAGTCTTTTTGTCCTGAAGAACATGGTGATTTCCTTCAGGGAAGGTGGAAACCCCTGTCCGGTGCAGGCGGTCCGCGAACGGCTCCGGAAGGGAGCGTTCAACGAAAGGGTCCGGACATCCGGTTCCGATTTCCTGGCGTATTCGTTGCTCGATGCCGTAGTGGATTACTTTTACGTCGCGCTGGAACAGACGGGGGAGCGGCTCGAAACGCTGGAGAACGATGTCCTCGCCGCGGCGTCTCCCGCCGTCGTGTCCGAAATACGGGGCGCGAAGAGGGATCTTCTGTCGCTCCGGCGCTCCGTCTGGCCCCTGCGTGATGTGGTGAGCGGGCTTCAGCGAGACGAATCGCCGCTTGTCACGGAAGACACGCGGATCTACCTTCCGGACTGTCTGGATCATGTGCTCCAGATTCTCGATCTTCTCGAAACCTATCGCGATATCGCCTCGGGGCTCATGGATGTCTACCTCGCAACGGTCAGCAACAGGATGAACGAGGTCATGAAGATCCTGACGATCATCTCGACCGTTTTCATGCCGCTCACGTTCATCGCGGGACTCTACGGCATGAACTTCAACACGCGCATTTCACCCATGAACATGCCCGAACTCAACTGGCGGTTCGGGTACGTGTTTTCGCTCGGGCTTATGGCTGTATCGGCGGGCGCCATGGCGTGGATGTTCTGGAAAAAAGGCTGGATCCGGTCGACCCGGATTTCGGCCCCGGACGTTCCGCGGAGCGCATGCGAAGATTCGCGGAAAGATGATAACGAGGACCTTTGATATGAAAGGCAGGGAAAGTCGCGCGGATTTTCCCTGCCGTCCTCACGGCGTTGCGGCGGAACGTGTTCCTTACGGCAGAATGGCGAAGACTCTGGCCGGGAATCCCGATCCGAAGAACGGCTTCGGGAACGCGGCGATGACGAGCGCCCCCGCTTCGGGGAGCTTGTCGAGGTTTGTCAGCAGTTCGATCTGGTAATGATCCTGCGCGAGGATATAGGCTTCACAGGAGTAGTCTCCCTTGCTCGTGGAAATTCCGGGATCGGTGTCCGTCGTTTCGTGCCCCGATGCGGTGATCTTCCGTTCCTCGTAGAGATACTTCAGGACGGGCATGCTCCATCCGGGGTAGTGCGCGACGCCCTTGCCGTCGTCGTTTCGCATGGCCTTCGCATCGGGCCACTTCTTCGACCAGTCGGACCGCAGGGCGACGAAGGCCCCTTCCGGAATCGGTCCGTTCTTCGCCTCCCACTTTCTCACGTCGTCCATCGTGACGGTCGCATCGGGATTGGATGCGGCCTGTTCGTGGATGTCGATGACGACCAGCGGCAGAAGCATTTCCTTCACATCGATCTGGTCGAGGGTTCGCTTCCCTTTGACGAAGTGCGCGGGGGCGTCGCAATGCGTCCCCCACTGTCCGACGTGGGAGAAGACCTGTGCGAAGAAGCCGTGGCCGATTTTGCCGACCCCTTTGTCGTACCAGTACACGGTTTCGCGTGTTTCGTCGGGAAATCCCGGCCAGTGGGGAATCCCCGGTTCGAAGGAATGTGTGAGATCCACATACGTTTTTGTCTTCAGGACGCTGTAGATGTCCG
>CALMZW010000077.1 GCA_937870605.1 uncultured Synergistaceae bacterium | reverse complement strand
TGGATATAAAGGATGTTCTCGATATTCTGGCGATTCCGCTGATCGGCATCGTCCCCGAAGATGAATGCGTCGTGAAGTCGGCGAACCGGGGAGAACCGCTGACGTTCTCCGACGCTTCTCCTGCGGCGAAAGCCTTTCGTAATATAGCGGACCGCATCGCCGGAAAAGAGGTCCCGTTTCTGAAGCTCGACGAACAGACGAACGGCGGATTTCTCTCCGGCATCAAACGCTTGTTCGGGCTGAGCAGATGACCGCGAAACGGAGAGAAGACAAATGAAAGATTTCTTTCAGCGGCTGTTCGGGAAAAAGGGATCGGGATCCATTGCAAAGGAACGTCTTCAGCTGGTTCTGATTCATGATCGGACGGACATCTCCCCGGAGCTGCTCAATTCCCTGAGAACCGATCTGATAGAGGTCATCTCCAAATATATGGAAATAGATTCCTCAAAAATTGAAATGGATCTTGACCGGGCTGACCGTTCGGTGGCCCTTGTGGCCAATATCCCGATAATTCGCGTCAAACGGGGGCGCAAGATCGAGGAGTAGGGTGCGCCGCAAATGGATGACCAGAAAAAGGGTTTTTTCGATACTTTGGGGTTGCTGGATTGGGTTTGCCTCGTTCCGACATTGTTTTTGTTTTTTGTAGGGATCATTACGGTATACAGCGCCGGAGGCGGTATGGCCGGACGCGGAGGATTTTTCGCGTTGCGACAGATTTTGTGGGGCGGCGTCAGTGTTGGAACGTTTCTTTTCTTTTATACGGTTGGATACAAAAAGCTCCTGAATCTGGCGTATCCCATTTACGGCGGCGTCCTCGCGCTTCTTTGTATCGTTCTCCTGGTCGGAATGACGGTCAAGGGATCCCAGAGTTGGTTTCATCTCGGTCCGGCGCGACTTCAACCTTCGGAAATCGGCAAAATTGCACTCGCTCTGCTGTTGGCCAAACATCTTTGCCGATATCCTCCGGTAACGTTCGCCGCGTTATCTTCCGGCGCGTTGCTGGCCGGACTGAGTTGTATTCTGGTGCTTGCGCAGCCCGACATGGGGAGTGCGCTGGTGTACGCGGTGATGATCTTCGTCGCGCTGTTCGTCGCGGGAACTCCGAAAGGCTATCTCGCGGGCGTTTGCGCACTCGGCATTGTCTCACTTCCGGTCGGCTGGCAGTTTCTGAAAGAATATCAGAAAATGCGGATCCTCGTGTTTCTCGATCCTTCCGTTGATCCGCTGGGCGCCGGGTATAACGTGATTCAATCGCGCATAGCCGTCGGCTCCGGGGGACTGTGGGGGAAAGGATTCATGAATGGATTGCAGAGCAAGCTCCGGTTTCTTCCCGAACCGCATACGGATTTCGCTTTCAGCGTTTTTTCCGAAGAATTCGGCTTTGTCGGGACGGTTCTCGTTCTGCTTCTTTTCAGCCTGCTGCTCTGGAGATGTATCGAAGTCGGGCTTCGAAGCAAAGATGCCCGTGCAAAGGTTCTTGTCGCCGTGCTTTCCTCGTGGATCTGGTTTCAGATGGCCGAAGGGATCGGCATGAGCATGGGAATTCTTCCTGTGACAGGGCTTCCTCTTCCGTTCATGAGTTACGGGGGAAGTTCGCTCGTAGCTCTGTCCGCCGCTTTGGGGCTGGTGACGAGCGTCTACCGGACGACACTAAAATCCTATGAATGAGAGAAATGGAGTTTTGAGACACGATGTTCGATGATTTCGACGATCCCTATTGGCCGCTTCTTTCCGAAGTCAAACGCCCGTCCAGGTATGTCGGGAGCGAATGGGGAGCCGGCCTTCCCGTGAAAGAAAACGCGACCGTTCGATTCTGCCTTGCTTTCCCCGATGTCTACGAGATTGGAATGAGTTATGTCGGGTATCAGATCCTGTATCCTCTCATCAAAAGCCTCCCAGGAGCCGATGTCGAAAGGGCGTACTGTCCCTGGACCGATATGGAGCAACAATTGCGGTCGCACAACCTTCCCTTGACATCTTTGGAAACGCGGCGCTCCCTTTCCGCTTTCGACGTCGTGGGGTTTACGCTTCAATATGAGTTGAGTTATA
>CALMZW010000076.1 GCA_937870605.1 uncultured Synergistaceae bacterium | reverse complement strand
AATGTCGGCTCAACCCGATTTCGATTGGATGTTTCCGGTTCCCCCCGCAGGCGATAGCATTCGGGCGTTCACAGAACAATCGACAGGGAGGCGGACATTCATGCGGAAGTTCGAGATTCTGGACGTATTCGCGCAGCGCGCGTACGAGGGCAACCAGCTCGCGGTTTTCACGGACTCGCGGGGGCTGACGGCGGACGAGATGCAGCACATGGCGGCGGAGATGCACTACTCCGAGACGTCATTCATCGACCCGGACAAAGCGAACGGGGCGTACCGCGTGCGGATCTTCACGCCCGCGCACGAGGTCCCGTTCGCGGGGCACCCGACGCTCGGGACGGCCGACGTCGTCCGGCGGCTGTTCGAAGGCGGAAAGGCCGACGAAATATTGCTCGACATGCAGGTGGGACGGATTCCGGTCACGGTCGGGCGAGAGGGGGAACGGGACGTCTACCGGATGCGCCAGGTCGAGCCGGAGTTCCGCTCGCAGCTTCCGGCCTCGCGCCTCGCGCCGGTTCTCGGGCTCGACGAGGCGGATTTCGACGCGGCCTTCCCGATCGAGGAGGTCTCGACGGGGCTGGCGCACATCATCGTTCCGCTCCGGTCGCTCGACGCGCTCAAACGCGCGCGGACGAACCGGGACGCGTACTTCGCGCTCATCGCAACAACGTGGGCGAAGAACGTCCTGATCTTCTGCCCGGAGCCCCACGAACCGGGGAACCACATCAGCGTGCGGATGTTCGCCGACTACCTCGGCATCCCGGAGGACCCCGCGACGGGAAGCGGCTGCGGCTGCCTCGCGGGCTACATGGTACGGCGCCGCTACTTCGGCAAGGCTGAGGTCGACATCCGCGCCGAACAGGGGTACGAGATCGACCGCCCCTCGCTGCTTCACCTGCGCGCGCACGAGCGCGACGGACACATCGAGATCACCGTGGGCGGCTCGGTCGTCCCGGTCGCGTGCGGTGAGTTCGGCGCATAGGGCGCACATTCCGAACATATTCCATAACGGAGGTGGGTTTCATGAAACGCATCATCGCGACACAGACGGCGCCGGCGGCGGTCGGCCCGTACAGCCAGGCGGTCGTCGCCGGGAATCTCATGTTCTGTTCCGGACAGATCGCGCTCGACCCCGCGACCGGGAGCATGGTCGGCGCGTCCCCCGCGGAGCAGACGGAACAGGTTCTGAAGAACGTCAGCGCCCTGCTCGCGGCCGAGGGGCTCTCGCTCACGGATGTCGTCAAAGCGACGGTCTTCGCGACGGACATGGGCGCGTTCGCCGCCGTCAACGAGGTCTACGCCCGGTTTTTCACGTCCGAACCGCCCGCCAGGTCGTTCGTCGAAGTATCCGCGCTCCCGAAGAACGCCCTTGTCGAAATCGAGGTCATTGCGTATAAGAGGTGACGAAGGCGAAAACTTAGGCGGCCCCGTTGGTATTCCGGCGGCCGAAACAGGGAGGCGCGTTTTCGGATGAACGAACATGCAGCGCGGCATCACGACGTTGTGGGGAAGAGGGTCGTCGAGGCCCTGACGAAAAACGGCTTTCAGGCCGCGTACTGCGCGACGAAGGCCGAGGCGGCGGCGGAGGTCCTGCGGCTGGTTCCGGAATCGGTCACGGTCGGCGTGGGCGGGTCGTGGACGATCGCGGAACTCGGGGTTCTCGAGACGCTGAAGGAACGGGGCTGCACGATCCTGAACCACAACGCCCCGGGGCTGGACGCCGCGGAAAAGCTCCGGATCCGGCGCGCGCAGCTGACCTGCGACGTCTTCCTGACCGGCTCGAACGCCGTGACGATGGACGGAAAGCTCGTGAACGTCGACGGGACGGGCAACCGCGTCGCCGCGATGATCTTCGGGCCCGGAAAGGTCATCGTCGTCGCGGGGATCAACAAGATCGTCCGCGACTTGGGCGCCGCGGAGGAACGCATCCGGAGCGTCGCCGCGCCCGTGAACAACAGCCGGATCGGCCTGCCGAACCCGTGCGTGAAGACCGGAGAGTGCATGGACTGCCAGGGGCCGACGCGGATCTGCAACGTCACGACGATCATCGGCAAGCGCCCGAACACGACTGAGATGCACGTCGTCATCGTCGGGGAGGATATGGGGTTCTAGGGGAACGCGCTGTTCACCGGAATCCGCTCGTCATAATGAAGGGGGCGACCTTTCACGGGGACGTCCCCCTGTCTTTTTTCGTTGACAACTCACACTTCGCGCTGTAGCGTTATTGTCCGATACGACAGTCTCTTCGCAATGTTTCTCACGGTTTCTCAAAGGAGGCGTCTGGAAATGAACGGACAGATCGACGTTCCCGTCTCGCGCGAGATCGCGGGAGCCCCGTCGACGGCGAACGTTCGGCTCATGCGGGACCGGTATCTTTCCGAGCCGCTCTACGTCGACGTGGAGTACATCCGGCACTACACGGACGCGCACCGGAGGACGGACGGCATGAACGCGTTCGAGCGCCGCGCCGAGTGCCACGCGTGGGCGCTCGAACACCTCACGCCCTCGATCCGCGACGGCGAGCCCTTCGCAGGCGGCAAGACGCGGTACGTCCGCGGCGCGATCCCCTATTGCAACTACGCCTGCGGTTACGTCCTGCGAGAGCTGCGGCACGAGGAGCAGGAGGCGCAGGACAGCGTCACGGACCTCGGAACCGGCGGCGGGATCGGCGCGGGGCGAGAGATCTCCGGTAAGGGCGGCTATTCGTTCTTCGGCGGCAAGTTCCTGCTGTCGCACGAGGACCGCGAGACGCTCAAAAGCTGCGCGGAGTACTTCCGGGGAAAGTGCATGCAGGATGTCGGCGACGCGCTCTGGAAGAGCGTCTACCCGCAGGCGTCGTATATCGAGAACGGCTGGAAGGCCGTGCTCTACACCGCGCCGCACGACCCGGCCCCCGAGGGGCGTTTCGTCCTCGACTTCGAGACGGCGCTGGCCGAAGGCCTGAACGGCGTCATCGCCCGGGCCCGCGCGAAGATCGCGGAAGCCTCCGTGACGGACTGGGAATCGGCCGAGAGGATCTACTTCCGGCGCGCGTGCGTCCGCGTGCTCGAAGCGACGATCGCGTGGGCGCGGAACTATGCGGCCGCCGCGCGCGACCTGGCGGCGGGCGAAGGCGACGAAGCGCGCAAGGCGGAGCTTCTCGCGATCGCGGAGCGGTGCGAGCGCGTCCCGGCGGAGCCCCCGCGCGACTTCCGCGAGGCGATTCAGGCCTTCTGGTTCGTCTACCTCGCGGGGCACATCGAGGGGTCGCACCTCGGGTATTCGCCCGGACGCTTCGACCGCTATATGTACCCCTACTACAAACGCGACATCGACGCGGGCCGGATATCGAACGACGAGGTCCTCGAACTTCTCGAGGCGCTTCGCGTCAAGATGACGGAGATCGAGTACGTCGCGTCGTTCTCGTGGGAGGGGCTCGGCTCGGGGAACCTCTTCCAGAACATGATGCTGGGCGGCGTGGACGAACACGGCCGTCCCGCCGACAACGAGCTGTCGATGCTGATCCTCCAGTCGGCGATCAACTGCCGCACGACGCAGCCGACGCTTTCGATCTGGTACGACGACGGCCTGAGCGACGAGTTCCTGCTGAAGGCCGCGGAGTGCGTCAAGACCGGGTGCGGCTTTCCCGCGTGGTTCAACCTCAGGGTGTTCGCGCAGCACGAACTCCAGAAGAGCGGCGCGCCGCTCTCCGTGATCCGGAAGTACGCGGCGATGGGCGGCTGCACGGAGCCGACGCTCGAGGGCATGAGCCACGGCATCGTCCAGGCGGGGTTCGTCAACCACGGCAAGATCCTCGAACTCGCGATGAACGGCGGCGTGGATCCGCGGACCGGCATCGCGTTCACGGCGACCGCCGTCCCGACGAACACGGACGAGCTTCTCGCGGCCTACGAGGTCCACATGAGGGACGCGATCGGCAACTGGCAGCGCTACTGGAACTACGCGATGGCGGCGCACCGGCAGACCTGCCCGCTGATCTTCTCGTCCGCCCTCGTCCGCGACTGCATCGCGCGCGGCAAGTCCCTCGACGACGGAGGGGCCGTCTGCAACGGCACGCCGACGACGCTGAGCAGCGGCCTCGTCAACGCGGTCAACTCGATCGCGGCCGTCCGGAAGCTCGTCGACGAGGACCGCGTCTGCACGTTCGGGGAGCTTCGCGCGGCGTGCCTGTCGGACTGGGAGGGGCGCGGCGACCTCAGGCGGCGCGCGCTCGACGCGCCGAAGTGGGGCAACAACGACGACGCGGCGGACCGCGTCTACGAGGATCTGTTCGACCGGTACTGCGATGTCGTCGCGGCGCAGAAGAACTATCTCGGCGAGCCGTACGACCCGTCGATGCTCGCGATCACGACGCACACGCCGTTCGGGAAGGCCTGCGGCGCCACGCCGGACGGTCGCTCGGCCGGCGACGCGCTCGCCGACGGCGTCACGTCGCCCTATCCCGGAACGGATGTGAACGGGCCGTTCGCGGTGCTGCTGTCGTCGTCGAAGATCGACCACACGCGCATCCGGGGCGGGCTGCACAACATGAAGTTCCACCCGAAGACCATCTGGGGCGTCGAGGGCTCGAAGAAGCTCCTGTCGCTCATCAAGAGCTACTTCGACCGCAACGGCTTCCAGCTCCAGTTCAACGTCGTCGACGGCCGGATGCTCCGCGACGCGCAGGCGCGCCCCGAGCTCTACCGCGACCTCATCGTCCGCGTGGCGGGGTTCAGCGCGTTCTTCGTGGAACTCGGGAAGCCCGTTCAGGACCAGATCATCGCGCGGACCGAGCACAGCCTGTGATCGAGCGCGCCGAAGGGGCGGTCTTCGACATCCAGGACCTCGCCGTCACGGACGGCGCGGGGCTCCGGACGGTCGTCTTCCTCAAGGGCTGTCCGCTGCGCTGCCGCTGGTGCGCGAACCCCGAGGGGCAGGAGCGCGGGCGCGAACTCATGAACGTCCGCTCGACATGCGAGCGCTGCATGGCGTGCGCGTCCGTCTGCCCGTCGGGGGCCGTCTCTGTGGGGAGCGACGGAGGCCCCGTCTTCGCGCGCGAGGCGTGTTCGCGGTGCGCCGACACGCCCTGCGTCGCGCGCTGCCCGACGCGGTCGCTCCGGACGGTGGGGCGAGAATGGACCGCGGACGCGCTCTACGCGCGCGTGCGGCAGAACGCGATCTTCTACCGGAACTCCGGCGGCGGCGTCACGCTCTCCGGCGGCGAGCCGCTCGCGCAGCCCGCGTTCGTCCGGGAATTTCTCTCGCGCTGCGCCGCCGTGGGGCTGTCGGTCGGCGTCGAGACGTGCGGCTTTTTCGACTGGGAATCGGTCGAGCCCTTCATCCGCAATATCGCCTTTTTCTTCTTCGACGTCAAATGCCTGGACGACGCCGTCCACCGGCGCGTCACGGGGCAGGGGAACGAACGCATCCTCGGAAATCTGGAACGTCTCGCGGCGCTTTGCGCCGACAGGATCACGGTCTCCGTCCCCGTCATCGGCGGGGTCAACGCAAGCGCGAACTTCTTCGGGGCGCTCGCGCGGCTCTGCGCCCGCCTCGGGATTGCGAAGGCGCGTCTGCTGCCGTACCACACGCTCGGGGTCTCGAAGTACGAGGGACTCGGGCGCGCGTACCTCATGCCCGACAGCGCCGCCGTGGAACCGGAGGAGATCGGAAGGTTCGCGGAACTCCTGCGCGCGTCCGGGATCGAATGCCGCATCGATTAGGCATTCGCCGGACGTTCCCGATACAATAGGGGAGATCATTTCGTATCTTTCTGGAGGGATGACCATGCGACATATCGTGCGGGCCGGAATTCTGTGCGTTCTTGCGGCGGGAATAGCGGGCGCCCTGCCGTCCGAAGCCCGGGCCGACGCTGAATGGACGACGGCGCCCGTGTCGGCGCGCTTCCTGAACGCCCCGGCGCGACGGGAGGCGGCCGGATCGAACGGGTATCGTCCCGGCCCCATTGACTTCGCGTCGGCCGACATCGCCCGGGCGCGACTCGAAGAGGGGCGCGCCGGGAGGGCGGCGTTGCCTCTCTGGTACGACCTGCGGACGAGCGGCCATGTGACGCCCGTGCGCGACCAGGCCCCGTACGGGACCTGCTGGGCCTTCGCGGCCCTCGGGTCGCTCGAATCCACGATCCTGAAGGCGGGCGGCGCGTCCCCGGACCTCGCCGAACGACACCTGGCTTATTTCGCCTACTCCGACGACGTCGCCTTCACGACCGACGTCACGCCGATCTACGACGCGGGCGGAGCCGACTTCCAGGCCGTCGCCGTGCTCGCGCGCGGTCGCGGCGCCGCGAACGAGTCGGACTGCCCCTACGGCGGCGCGGACGATCCCACGGGCCGCGAACCCACCGCCGCATACCTGACCGACGCGCTCCACATGCCGCAGATCAACATCGCGGCCTTCCTGAACGCAACGCCGTACCCCGCGCTGCTCCGCGACGTCGTCAAACAGGCGATCTTCGACCGGGGCGCGGTTTCCGTCGTGCTTTGGGCGGGAATGGACGAACTTCCGTCCTCGTGGAACGCCGCGACGAACGCCTTCTACTCCGGACCGGCCGTACACGAATCGGATCACGGCGTCGTCATCGTCGGCTGGGACGACACGTACGCGGCGGCGAACTTCACGACGCCGCCCCCGGGCCCCGGCGCGTGGATCGTCAAGAACAGCTGGGGGACCGCGTGGGGCGACAACGGCTATTTCCGCGTCTCCTACCACGAGCCGTCGCTGGGCGGGGGCGTCGCGTACGCCGGAACGACGACGAAGCCGTACGCGCGCCGCTACGACTACGATCCGCTGGGTTGGGTTTCGAACATCGGCGCCGGAAGCGACACGGCGTGGTTCGCGAATATCTGGACCGCCAAGGCGACGGAGACGCTCGCGGCGGCGGCGTTCTACGCCTACATTCCCGGCTCGACCTACGAAATCCGCGTCTACCGACGCGTTTCGGCCGGAGATCCGGACTCGGGAACGATGACGCAGGTCGCGCAGGGAACACTGCCCGAAACGGGGTATCACACCGTTCCGTTCAAAACTCCCGTCCCCGTGACGTCGGGAGACCGTTTCTCCGTTGCCGTTCGCCTGACCACGCCGGGGTGGAATTTCCCCGTTCCGATGGAGACCGTCCTCGCGGACTACTCCGAACAGGCGACGGCAAACCCCGGCGAGAGCTTCTTCGGCCTCACCGGAAGCGACTGGGCGGACGTCACGATCCCGTATCCGAACGCGAACGTCTGCCTCAAGGTCTTCACACGAGCCGGAACGCCGTCGCCGTCCGATATCCCGATCATCCCGCCACAGGGAAACGGCGGCGGATGCGGCCTCGGGGCGCACTCCGCATGGGCGGCGCTGCTGCTGCTTCCGCTGCTCGCGACGGGAAGACGCTCCCGGAGGAACGGGGGCGCCTGACGCACGGCACGGGCGGGACCGAACCGTTATATCTCTGTCTCCGGCATGTTTTATACGACAAAGCCGGCGAAGAACTCTTCGCCGGCTTTTCTTCGATGTCCGCGACGAACGGGCGGCTACTTCTGCGCGATGACGCCGACCCAGACGAGCGGGGTCTTCCCGTTGTTCGCGAGGCCGTGCGACTCGCCCTTCGACGTGACGGTCATGTCGCCGGGGCCCACTTCGTACGTCTTGCCGTCGGTATCGGTATAGATCCCCGTTCCGGAGATGAACACGTAGGTCTCTTCGTTGGCCGCGTGCTTGTGGACGCCGATCGAGCAGCCGGGCTCGAGCTTGAGCATGCCGATCACCTGGAGCGCCGCGTCCGCCGATGCCGCTCCGGAAGCAACGGCGTACCGGCAGTCGAGATTGCCGACGCCTCCGGCCACCTTTTCCCTGACGGTGCCGGGGATATCCGCCGCCTTGTACACCTTCGCCGATGCCGGAACCGCCATGCACAACAGAATCAATGCCGCCGCAACTGTCTTTCTCACCTGGTCCACCTCCGATGAAATTGAAATCACGAGCGAGATTATAGGCGCATTGCGTACTTTATACAATACATTGTCGCCTGAGACTGCGGGAAAACGCTTGCGTGCGAAAATGAGACGATTGTGATAGAAAGAGGAACAAGGGAAGAGCTATCTCATCCCGATGCGTGACGATATCATTTCGTTCCGTGCGGAACGACCAACGCGGCGCGAATGCCGTCCGGCGCGCGGGACCGATCCGGAGGGGGACGCATGACGGAAAACTATTACGCGAAGAATCTGAACGCCTCGAACCTGTATCGCGTGTACGAGACCGGCATCGACAGGGTGCGGCGGTACCTCGACGCGGAAATCGACTTCGTGCGCCGCGGGCTGCGCGGCGGCGAGCGGATTCTCGAACTCGGAGCGGGGTACGGACGGATCATGAAGGCGCTCGCCCCGTTCGCCGCTTCGGTCACGGGGATCGACATCTCGGAGGACTCCGTCGCGTTCGGGCGGGAGTACCTCGCCGACGCGCCGAACTGCCGCATCGAGACGATGGACGCCCACGCGCTCGCGTTCGACGCGGCGTTCGACGTCGTCCTGTGCCTCCAGAACGCCCTGTCGGCGATGAAGGGCGACGCGACCGACACGGTCGCGCGCTGCGTGAAGGCCCTCGTTCCGGGAGGGACGCTCTATTGCAGCAGCTACAGCGCGAAGTTCTGGGAGCACCGGCTGGCGTGGTTCCGCGAGCAGGCGGACAAGGGGCTCCTCGGCGCGATCGACGAGGAGAAGACGCGCGACGGGCTCATCGTCTGCCGCGACGGCTTCGTCGCCCGGACTTTCTCGGAGGCCGACCTCGACGCCCTCGGCCGCGCGAGCGGGCATCCGCACCGAGTCGAGGAGGTCGACGAGTCGAGCGTGTTCCTCGTGATCGAAAAGAAAGAGACGAAGTAATCCCCGGCGCGCGAAGGCCGGTCGAACCGGGCTATCCCCGAATCGGCCGGCTTTCTCCCGCCGCCGCTGTGCGGCATGCACGCTCGCCGGGCGCCGCCGAAACATTACTTTCCCTTCGCGGAGTCCGTCGCCTCCCGCATCCTGAGCATCCGGAGCATCGCTGCCGTTTCCGGCGTCAGCGGTTCTCCGCCGAGGGCCTCTTCGGGCGTCGGCGGAACCTCGCCGGGGACGTCCCACGTCGCGTTCGCCATCACGACGAACGACTGAATATCGATGAGCGGCCGTTCGAGCGTCCGGGCCGTCTCGTCGGAGATCGCGCGGCGTTCCGCCATCTCCCTGCCGGCCGTCCGCACCGCATCGAGGTACCACGCCGTCCGCGACGCGAGTTCGGGGACTTTCAGGAGTTCGCCCGACGCACAGAGGATCGAGCCGAGGAAGGCCTCGCTGCGCTTTCCGACGAGCAGCCGGAATTCCTCGACGAGCGCCCCGAAGTGATGCCGCTCCGGAAAGCCGCAGTTGGAGATCAGGAAGTGCGGCGCCATCCGCCCCGGGTATCGGATGGGGTGGTGGTAGTGTTCCCCGTCGCGGACGATCCAGGGCTTCGCGAGCGGCAGCGTCCGCTCCATGATCCGCTTGAGCCGCGCGGTCATCCCGAAGTGGTAGAGCGGCGTGGCCCAGACAAGAAGGTCCAGGTCGAGCATCTTTTCGAGCACCCCGGGCATGTCGTCCTTGAAGACGCAGACGCCGGGGGTTTTGTTCCAGCACGAGAAGCACCCGACGCAGTCGTGGATGTCGAGTTCCGTCGCGAAGAGCGTCTCGCACGCCGCGCCCGCCTGCGCCGCTCCTTCGAAGAACGCGTTCACGAGGCGTTGCGTGTTGCTCGCACGCCCCCTCGGGCTTCCGTTGATCGCCAGAATCCGCTTCATGCCGCCCATGTGTCCGATCCCTCCATCTGTCTGTGTATTTTTCGCAATTATGACAGAGAAGCGGAGGCATGACGAGATCCCGCCGACCGCTTTCCGGCTTCGGATGGTATGCTTTTCTCCGGAGACGGGCGTTTGTTCCCCTGCGCCCGAAAGGAGATGAGTCCGAATGAAACGATCCATGCTTCACTGCCGCTCATGCGGCGCCGTGTACGACGCGGACGCCGTGTTCCGCTGCGCCTGCGGCGAACCGCTCGATCTCGACTGGACGGAGTCGGGGATCGACGAGGACGGGCGCGATCTTCCGTCGCGCTACGGCGCGTTCTTCCCGTTCGAGCCGGGCGAGTGGCTGTCGCTCGGCGAAGGAAACACGCCGCTCGTTCCCCTGTCGCGCCTCGCGGGCGAACTGGGGCTCTCGTCGCTCGTCGTCAAGAACGAGAGCGCGAACCCGACCTGGTCGTTCAAGGACCGGGGCACGGCCGCCTGTATCGCGCACGCGCGCGCCCTCGGCTTCACGCGCGTCGGGACGGTTTCGACCGGAAACATGGCCGCGTCGGTCGCGGCGTACGGCGCGGCCGCGGGGCTCGAGACGGTTATCCTCGTGAAGGGCGATCTCGCGGAGGAGAAGATGGCCCCGATCGCGATCTACGGTCCGCGACTGATCCGCGTCCAGGGCGCGTACGACGGGCTGTACGCCGAAAGCATCCGGATCGGCGCGGAGCGGGGGATCTACTTCATGAACTCGGACGTCCCCTTCCGCGTCGCCGGATCGCGGACGATCGCGTTCGAGATCTTCGAACAGACGGACGGCTGTTTGCCCGACTGGGTGATCGTCCCGACGAGCGCGGGCGGCAACATCCGCGGGATCATCAACGGCTTCATGGACCTGAAGGCCGCAGGCCTCGCCGACCGGATTCCCGGCTTCATCTGCGCGCAGGCCGCCGGGTGCTCGCCGATCGCGACGGCGTTCGCGCGCAGCGACGAGCACATCAGCCCATTCCCTGCCCCGCACACGATCGCCCACGCGATCGAGAATCCGTTCCCGCCGAGCGGGAACCGCGTGCTGCTCGAACTCCGCTCCCGGACATGGCATGCGCTCGCGGCGACCGAGGACGAGATCGTCCGCGCGCAGGCCGACATGGCGCGTTCGGGCCTCTTCGGACAGCCCGCGGCGGCCGTTCCGCTCGCGACGCTGCGTCAGGCCCGGGCGAAGGGGATCGTGAAGGAGGGGGAACGCGTCGCCCTCGTGTTCACGGGCTCGGGGCTCAAATACACGGCCGCGTTCGCGTCGCACCGGCTCCATTGGGAGGACTGCGGACTGGAGGAGCTTGAGGAAAGGCTGAAGTGACGTTTTGATCCGGGGTTCGAAAAAACGCAGGGAAGCGAAAGTCCTCAGCGGATGGCTCGCGCCGAAAAAGCAAGGCTCGGAGCCTGGGCCGGGGCATCCGTGAAGCGAGAAGGCCGGGTCTTTCGACCCGGCCTCGTTTTTTCGCCCGCGATGTTCCCGCCTACACCCCGAAAGCTTCCTTGACTTCCTTCAGCAGTTTGCGGATCGGAAGGTGCTGCGGGCACTTCGTCTCGCACAGGCCGCATTCGACGCAGTGCGACGCGCCCTTGAGTTCTCGCGTGCCGCCGAGCAGGTAGAGGTAGTTCGCCTTCAGCGCCTCCCACTTTCCGGAGAGCGACGCGTCGTTGAGGCTTCGGAAGCACTGAGGAATGTCCACCGCCTGCGGACAGGGCATGCAGTACGAGCAGCCCGTGCAGGCGGCCCGGATGCGGCTCTGCAGGTGCGTCCGGACGTCGTCGACCATTTTCAGATCCGAGTCGCTCATGCCGTTCGCAACGCCGCGATCAGCGGATTCGAGGTTCTCTTCCATTTGCCGGGGCGTGCTCATTCCGGAGAGCACCACGCTCACCTCGGGATGGTTCCACACCCAGCGAAGGCTCATGTCGGCCAGGTTCGGAGCGTTGTAGCCCGAACGGGCCGCAATATCGCGAAGGCCGCCCTCGACCGGCATTCCGAGAATGCCTCCCTTGAGCGGCTCCATGATGGTCATTCCGATTCCCTTCGACGCGGCATAGCGCAGGCCCTCCGTCCCGGCCTGGAAGTTCCGGTCGAGAAGGTTGTACTGGATCTGGCACATATCCCAGTCGTAGGCGTCGACCATCTCCCGGAACAGCTTCACGCCGTCGTGGAACGAGAATCCGATATAGCGGATCTTTCC
>CALMZW010000075.1 GCA_937870605.1 uncultured Synergistaceae bacterium | reverse complement strand
CCCCTTCCGATGCGGATGGTCGGCATCGCGGACCGGTACGGCCAGTCCGCGGTCAGCTACGATGAACTTCTCGCCTGCTACGGCCTGACGAAAGAGGCCGTCGCGGAGGCCGCGACGAATCTTCTCGCATCGGCTCCGCGCGCCTGAGGCGGGACGCTTCGAACCTGTTCTTGTTCTCGAAACACGCCCGAAACAGCGGCCGGGGGAGGCCGCCACACACACTGCGGGGAGGGATGCATCCGGGAAGCGACCTTGTGTCAGTGACAATGCGGCCATGCGGGATTTCAAGACTTCTGGCGCACGAGAACCAATACCTGTCTGACAAGGAGTGGTCATTGTGAAGAAGCTCGTTTCGATTACCGCAATCGCCCTTGTTCTCGCTCTTGCTCTCGGAGGCGCGGCCTTCGCCGCCGACAAGATCTGGGCCAAAGGGACGCCCACCGTCATCGTCGGCTTCGGCGCGGGCGGCGGCACGGATACGTCCGTGCGTCCCATGATCGTCCTCATGTCCAAATACCTCGGCGAGACCATCAACGTCGCCAACATGCCCGGCGCGGCGAGCGCCGTCGCGGCGGAACACGTCCTCGGACTTCCGGCCGACGGCTACACGATGTTCGCGACCGGCTCGGGCTGCTTCGGCGGCTTCAAGGTCAAGGAAACGTCCAACTCCGGGTGGGTCGAGTGGACCTCCTGGCACCCCTTCCAGGGCCCGGCGGCCATCCTCACGAGCGCCAAGGGCGACCTGAAGACCTTCGGCGACGTCGCGAAGGCCCTCAAGGAAGGCAAGATCAACATGGGCGTCTCCGGCTTCGGCAACGGACCCCACGTCATCATGCAGGCGATCGCCGAAGTCGCCGGCATCGACAAGATCAACTACGTCACGTTCGACGGCGACCGGAGCGTCGCGACGGCGGTCCTGGCCGGTGAAGTCGAGGCCGGAATCGTCACCTTCTCCTCCGCGATCGACATGGCGCAGGCGGGAACCATCCGCGCCGTCGCCGTCATGATGAAGGAACCCATGAAGATCACCGACACAATCACCATCGACCCGATCGTGAAAGTTCTTCCGGGAAGCGACAAGATCCCCGATCTCGGCGAAACCTGGCCGATCTGCATCCGGCGGGACGCCCCGAAGGAGATCAAAGACAAGATCACCGAGGCCTTCCACTGGGCGCTCAAGCAGCCCGAAATCCTCGACTACACGAAGAAAAAGGGCCTGAACATCGTCGGACTCACCGGCGAGGACGCCGACCGGTTCATTTCCCTCCAGATCTCCGGCTATTCGTGGGTGCTCTACAACGCGAAGATGGCCGAGAAATCTCCGGCCGACTTCGGCATCCCCAAGCTCGCGGACTGGAAGTGGGAGACCGAGAAGAAGAAACTGACGAAGTAAGATGGCGCACAGGGCAACCAAGGGATCCGGGGCGGATTACATATCCGCCCTTTGCTTCATGACCTTCGGGGCGGCGCTCGCAATCGCCGCCCTGAAGATGCGCGTGTTCAACGATTCCCTGCTGATTTCCCCGGGCCTTTTCCCTCTCATCCTGGGAGGCGTGTTCGTTCTTCTCGGCTTTTTCCTCCTCCGCTCCGCCTCGAAACGCGGCGGAAGAGGCCAGGCCTCCCGCATCGTCGGGACGGAAAACCTCCGTGCGTTCGCAGCGTCGCCGAAGGTTCGCAAGGGAATGACGCTTCTTCTCTTCATCGTCCTCTACGTCATGGCTCTGGGGCATATTCCGTTTCTGTGGGCCTCGATCGCCTACCTGATCGTCACATTCACCTACCTCAAGGCGATGAAGCTCCACTGGAACGTGGCGCTGGCCGTCGCGGCCGCGTGGGCCATCGCGTTCGCGTTCAGCGACCTGTTCCGGATACCCATGCCGTAAGGAAGGAGGGCTGACCATGGACATTCTTCACCTTCTCGCGGACGAAACGATCCAGGTGGGATACGCCCTGCTCGGAGCGCTCACGCCCAAAATCCTCGCACTGATCTTCGGAGGCTGTCTTCTCGGCCTCGTCGTGGGGGCCATCCCCGGCCTCACGGCGACAATGGCCCTCGCGCTCCTCATCAACCTCTCCTACGGCATGGAACTCGACGGCGCCGTGGCGTTCCTGCTCGCCGTCTATGTCGGCGCGGTCTCCGGAGGGCTCAACGCGGCCATCATGATCAACATCCCGGGCACGCCGTCGGCGGCCGCAACGTGTCTCGACGGCTTCCCGCTCGCGAAACAGGGCAAGGGCGGCCTGGCGATCGGAACCGGAATCATCGCCTCGTTCGTCGGGACGATGTTCAGCATCCTCGTGATGATCTTCCTCTCGCCGCTCGTCTATATGATCGCCCTCAAATTCGGGCACTGGGAAATGTTCCTCCTCGCCCTGTTCGGCATCATGATCTGCGGCTCGCTCTCGGCCGGGAAGGACCCCCTCAAGGGGTGGATCGTGGGCTTCCTCGGCTTCGCGACGGCGATGGTGGGCATGGAGCAGATCTTCGCCTACCCGCGCCTCACGTTCGGGTTCCTTCAGCTCAAGGGGGGAATCCCCCTCATCCCGGCTCTCATCGGCGTCTTCGGGATCTCGGAATTCCTCGCGGTGCTTCAGGAGGAAGTCGCCTACAAGATCGAGGGACGAGTCGGAAAGGTCATTCCCCCGCTGCGGGAGTTCATCCCGCTCATCCCGTCGGCCATCCGTTCGGGAATCATCGGCGTCATCATCGGCGCCATCCCCGGCGCGGGGGAGGACATCGGCAGCTGGCTCTCCTACGACATCGGCAAGCGCCGCTCGAAAAAGGGACATCTGTTCGGCACGGGGAGCTACGAAGGCGTCGTGTGTTCGGAAGTGGCCAACAACGCCGTCATCGGCGGAGCCATGATCCCGCTGCTCACGCTCGCCGTTCCGGGAAGCCCCCCGTCGGCCATGTTCCTCGCCGCGGTCTGGCTTCACGGCGTGCGCCCCGGCCCGATGCTCAACTTCGAGAACCCGGGCTTCCTGCCGCTCGTGGCGGCGATGCTCATCCTCGGGTCGGTCGCCATGCTCTTCTGGGGGCTCTCCCTCGCGAAGCCCATGGTGGCGATCCTGAAAATCAAGCGCGAAATCCTGCTTCCGATCGTCATCCCGCTCACCGTCATCGGGGCGTATGCGGGCGGCGTGCGGATCTTCGACGTCTATCTCATGCTCGGCTTCGGCGTTCTGGGGTACATCCTGCGACAGATGGACTACCCGCTCGCGCCGCTCGTCCTCGGGATCATCCTCGGCCCCCTGGCCGACACGAGCTTCCGAAGGGCGCTGCAACAGAGCCGCGGGGCGATCCTGCCGCTCCTCGAACGCCCCATCGGGATCATCCTGATGCTCTGCGTGGCATGGCTCATCTGGACGGGCATCAGGGGGACGCAACGATATTACGCGGAGCAGGCCGCACGTGAAGCCGCGGAAGACGACCTTCCCGACCCGCAATAGAGAACCGAACACATCCGGCGCCGGCGAAAACGGCGCGCGAAAGAGGAGAGAGCCGACAATGCGAGCAGTCGTGAAATACCTCAGGGAAGACGGCAACACGGAAGTCAGGGACGTCCCGGTTCCGGAGACCGGCCCTTCGGACGTCCTCGTGAAGGTGGGCTATATCGGCATCTGCGGGAGCGACCCGCACATGTACCACAACCAGGTCTCCTACCCCATGGCCATTCCCGTCATCCTGGGGCATGAATTCTCCGGAACCATCGAAAAGGTCGGCGCCGACGTGAAAAAGTGGAAACCCGGCGACCGCGTGACCGCGGAAACCCACGCCCGGTTCTGCGGCAAGTGCGTCCTCTGCAAGACGAACAACTACCGCTTCTGCCGCGAGCGCAAGGGCTACGGCTTCGCCGTGGACGGGGCGTTCGCCGAATACGTATGCGTCCCGGAGCGCATCCTTCACGCCGTTCCGGAGAGCATCAGCCTTCGCGACGCCTCCTGCACCGAACCCGTCTGCGTGGCCTACAACGTCGTCATCGCGAAGGCCGGCGTCAAGGCCGGAGACTGCGTCGCCGTCCTCGGCCCCGGCCCCATCGGCATCCTCTGCGTCCACATGGCCAAGACGGCCGGAGCGAGCCATATCGTCGTCTTCGGCGCGCCCGGCGACGAAAAGCGCCTCGACATCGCGCGGCTGTACGGCGCGACCGAAACGTACACGCTCGACGGCGCGACCGATCCGAAGGCCGTCGCGGCGAAGTTCAACGAAGGCTACGGCTTCAACTCGGTCATCGACGCGGCGGGCCCCGCGGCGACGCTCAAAATCTCGATGGACATCGTCATGCCGACGGGAATCATCAACAAGGTCGCCTGGGGGCCGAAACCCGTCGACCTGAGCCTCGACCCGCTGCTCTCGAAGGGCGTCACGCTCCAGGGCTCGTTCAGCCACACGTGGGACATCTGGGAAAAGGTCCTCGTCCTCATGGCGCAGGGGCAAACGCCGCTCGACGCCCTCATCACGCACGAACTGCCGCTCGAGGAATGGAAGCACGGCTTCGACCTCATCGAACGCCGGGAGGGGCTGAAAGTCGTCCTGAAACCGTAGCCTTCGCGGCGGCGCGATGTATAATCCATCATGGCGATATAAGAATGAAACGCTGTTTCCGCAAAACTGAAATCCGGAACCGGAAAAGAGGCGACTCGCACAGGAAATCGGGAGATCGGCGCATCGGGAACAGGAGAAAACAACGCACCCCACTCGACACTGAAGGAGGAACTTCAATGAAACGCACGAGGATTATCTCCATCGCCATGGTGCTGGCTTTATGTCTGTGCGGAATGGCCTTTGCAGGCAGCGCCGTCCTGAAAGCGGACAACACCGCGCCGAAAACGTCGACGCCGTATTACGTCGGCGGAACGTGGCAATTCACGGGAGGCGGAACGTATAACGGGTACGAATACAGCGACACCGGGACGCTCGTCATCGAAACGTACGGCGGCGCGGGATACGAAACGATCACGCAGGTGTACAAGGCCGGAACGGTCATATCAGGCGGATACGTCGTGAACCGGTATGAGGACACCATCCCGGCGAACATTCCGTACACCGGCTCCTTTTCCATCGTGTATGACGGGAGCATAACGGAAACGTACACGCAAACAGGTCCGGACACGATGGTATTCTCGCTCGTCGGAACGGATCGGGACGGAAACGTGTACGACGGACACTACACAGTGACAAGATCCGGCGGTTCGTCCGGCGGCGGATGTTCCGCGGGTTCGTTCTCCCCGCTCGTCGCGCTGCTCTTCATCCCGCTCCTGTTGCAGCGAAAAAAGTAGCGCGATCCCGATCCGATGTTTCGGAGGGCGGTTCCCGCCGTTGGGGGGACCGCCCTCCGTGTTTCCGGGCGTCGTCACGGCATGACGGCCTCGCCGTCAGGTCACAATATTCTTGAGACTTCTTGAAACGGAACGGACGAGTTGCTACACTCTCATCATCTGTCACCCACAAGACGAAGAAAGCGAGGGAACCACACATGACGTCTTTGCGGAAACACCTTCTTTCGGCAGTCGCTCTTTCCCTGCTGCTCTTCCCCGCATGCGCGCCCGCGTTCACGCTCGTCGACGCGGCGTGTCTCGGAGGAAGCGCCGGAGACTACGGCTCGCGCATACGCGCGGTTCCGTCCGGCGAGGCCGGAGGAGGCTCCGTCATCGTCGGCGCGACGCGCTCCGCCAACGGCGACGTATCCGGAAACCACGGAGGGCACGACATCTGGGTCGTTCGGCGGGACGACTCGGGCGCGATCCTCTGGAGCCGGTGCTACGGCGGATCCGGCTCCGATACCGGCGCGGATGTCCAGGCCGCCGCGTCCGGCGGCTTCATCGTCGCCGGAACGACGAACTCCGTCGACGGCGACATCACCGGCAAACACGGGAACGACGACATCTGGGTCGCCCGGCTCGATCCCGACGGCGACATCCTCTGGAGCGCATGCCTCGGCGGAAGCGCGTCCGACCAGGGCGTCGCCGTCCGCGAAACGGCCGACGGCGGCGTTCTCGTCTTCGGCGTGACGCGCTCTCCGAACGGAACGGTTTCGGGACATCGCGGCGAGGACGACATCTTCGTCTGCAAGCTCGACGCCGAAGGCGCGATCCTCTGGAGCCGGTGCTACGGAGGCGGCGGATTCGACCTGCTCTCCGGCGTCACGGCCTACCCGGAGGGCGGCGCGTGGCTCCTCGTCGGATCGACGAACTCGACGGACGGCGACGTCTCCGGACTTCACGAGGGCGGCGCGCAGCAGACGGACGGATGGCTCACGGCCATCTCCGAGACGAACGGCTCCATCCTGTGGTCGCGGTGCTGCGGCGGAACGGAGCGCGACGCCTTCGCATCGGCGCGCGCGGACGGAAACGGCTTTATCGTCACCGGCGTCACGAACTCGAACGACGGCGACGTGAGCGGCGTCCACGCGCCGGGCGCCGTCACATTCTCCGACGCCTGGGTCCTCCGGATATCCGGCTCAGGCGACATCCTCGCATCCCGGTGCATCGGAGGGTCGGGGGACGACTACGGCGCGGCGATCGTCAACGCCGAAACCGGCTGGGTGCTTCTCGGCGGCACGGGCTCCGAAGACGGAGACCTCGCGGGAACCGGCGGCCGCAACGAACGCGACATCTTCCTCGCCGAAATCGCGTCGGAAGACTTCGAACCCACCCTCGTCCGCTGCTTCGGCGGCAACGCGATGGACGCGCCGGTCTCGCTCCAGCCCGTCGCCGGCGGGTGCCTCGTCCTCGGGACGACCGCCTCGACGAACGGATCGATGGCCGACAACCACGGCCTCTGGGATCTCTGGGCCGCACGCGTGGGCCGCGAGGATACAGGAAGCGGCGGCGGATGCGACGCCGGGGCCGGATTCGCCGCCGTCCTCGCCGCGCTGCCCGCGTTGCTGGTCTTCCGCAGGAAAAAACGCAGCGGACCCGGCGCAGCGCTCGCCGCGGCGATTCTTCTGACGGCGCTCGCCCCGCTTCCGGCCTGGGCGATGGGCACGGTCAACTTCCGCGCCATGCTCATGCACCGCGATCTTCACGACGACCGAATCATCGTCAACGTCACGAACATGTCCTCGAAACCCGTGACCGTCCTTCCGCTCGACTATTCGCAGGACGACCTCGCCGTCCTTCCGGCCGGCGTCGACGGATCGCACACGCTTAACGACCCGACGCAGACGTGGACCCTGCACCCCGCGCAGCAAAACGACGCGGAGAGCCTCCAGAGCGTCCAGTACGAAATCCGGTGGCTTCACACCACGCACGGCGAAATCGCCATGATCCCGATCAACATGCCCGGGTACGCGTCGGACAAAAAGCAGTACGGCCTCTATACGTACGTCGGAAACAACGCCAGCCTCATCGACCGGATCAAATTCATCTGGGAAGTCTTCAATGTCGTCAACGACTACCGCAAGATCCTCGTCGACGTCGCCGAGGCGGCCGAGGGAGACGAGGAAGCGCTCGCGAAGATCCCGAAGACTCTGCGGCACATGATCAAGAACATCAAGGAAGCCGTCAACACCGAGAACAAGATCCAGAACAAGAAGGACCAGAACTACGTCTCCGCCTTCTTCGTCGGGCCGGGCGACTTCATTCCCGTCGTCACCTACCCCCAGTTTCCGCCGACATACCCGAACGGCGCCAACGACGTGATGTACCAGGAACTCGGGAAGGACTTCGTCGTCTGCACGCACTTCCTGAACCGGCAGAACTACGGGTACAGCAGCGACGACTACAACGAACTCATGGTCTTCATCTACGACTACGACGACTTCAAGAAGGCCGTGACGCCCGTGCCCGTCAAGGGCATCTCGTTCGACACGCCAAAGATCATGCTACCGAAGGGATTCAAACTCAACCTGTTCAACAGTCTCCGGTTCGATCCCGACAACGCGACGAACAAAAAGGTCTCCTGGAAATCCATCGATCCGACGAACTTCCCGGTCGACGGCGACGGCGTCGTGACGTTCAATGGACAGCCCGGGATGTACTCCGTCATCACAGCCCGCAGCGACGACGGCGGCCACGAGGCGAACGTCATGGTCTCCACGCTGATCCCGAGGTAAAAAAAGGAGGCGGATCCGCAATGAGCGACCCGACCCGGAACACCCTCGCCATCGTCTGCGGAGGAGGTCCCGCACCGGGCATCAACAGCGTCATCAGCTCCGTGACCATCGAAGCCAGAAACTCCGGCTGGGATGTCTACGGCGTGTACGACGGCTTTTCCCGGCTGGGAAAGGGCGACAAGAACGTCGTTCCTCTCACCATCGACAAGGTCACCCGGATCCATTCCGACGGGGGCAGCATCCTGCGGACGTCGCGATTCAACCCGACCAAAAGCGACGAAACCATGAAAAACGTCGTGGACACCCTCATCGGCCTCGGCGTCACCCACCTCGTCACCATCGGCGGCGACGACACGGCCTACGCCGCGTCGCGCGTGGCGGACTACGCAAAGAACAACATGGGGCTGACCATCAGCTTCGTCCACGTGCCCAAGACCATCGACAACGACCTCCCGCTGCCCGAGGGAACGCCGACCTTCGGCTTCGAGACGGCCCGCTCGCTCGGGACGCAGATCGTCTCGAACCTCATGACCGACGCGAAGACGACCGGGCGCTGGTACTTCGTCGTGGCGATGGGCCGCGTCGCCGGACACCTCGCCCTCGGCATCGGGAAGAGCGCCGGCGCCACGCTGACCCTCATCCCCGAGGAACTCGCGGCGGAAAAGAAGATCCGGATGTCGCTTCTGGTGGACATCATCACCGGGGCGATCATCAAGCGGCTGGCCTCCGGACGGAACTACGGCGTGGCCGTCATCGCCGAGGGGCTGATCGAAAAAATCAAGCCGGAAGACCTCGAAGAATCGGACTGCGTCCTGTACGACGACCACGGACACATCCGCTACGCGGAGATCAACTTCTCCGAAGTGCTCAAGCGCGAGACGATCGCGAGCCTGTCGACGCTCGGAATCGACATGACGATCAATCACAAGGACGTGGGCTACGAAATCCGGTGCGCGCCGCCCAACGCCTTCGACATCGAATACACGCGGAACCTCGGCTTCGCGGCGATGGAATTTCTGCGCAACGGCGGGACGAACGCCATGATCACGATCCAGAACGACCGGATCGTTCCCGTTCCCTTCCACGACATCATCGACCCGCTCACGGGAAAGACGCGGATCCGGATGGTCAACACGGAGTCCATTCAATACCGGATCGCGCGGGAATACATGATCCGGCTCGAAAAACAGGACTTCGAACCCGGAATCGAATTCGAAAAACTCGCCGTCGCGGCGAAACTGTCTCCCGACGAATTCCGCAGGAGATTCGAGTACGTGACGCAGTACTAGCGTCTCATTACCGATATGACATAGCCCTTTGGTCCGGTTCTATCCTGGAGGTGTTCGCGTCTTGGTGCGGATTGAAGACATCAACGTCTACGAAACGGCCCCGGAAGGCATTAACCTTACCGTCGTCAAACTGGTGACGTCCGAACCCGGACTGTTCGGTTTCGGTTGCGCCACGTTCGCCTACCGGCATGAAAGCGTCCGGCACGTGATCGAAGAATACCTCCTCCCGCTGCTCCGCGGCCGGGACGTGAGCGCCGTCGAGCAGATCTGGCATCTCGTTCATCATAACGCCTACTGGCGCAACGGCCCCATTGAAAACAACGCCCTTGCCGGCATCGATACGGCGCTGTGGGACATCAAGGGCAAGATGGCCGGCATGCCGCTCTATCAGCTTTTCGGCGGCAAGCACCGGGAAGGCGTCCCCGTGTATCGTCACGCGGACGGTCGCGACGCGGACGAAATCTGCGACAACATACGAAAATTCAGGGAACAGGGCATCTCGACCATACGATGCCAATGCGGCGGCTACGGCGGAACCTACGGAACAGCGCCGTCAACCGCCCCCGATGGTTCGCCGGACGGCGCATACCTTGATTCCCGGTCCTACATGCGCGACACGCTCAAACTTTTCGGGGAAATCCGCAGCAGGTTCGGTTTCGACATCGGACTCTGCCATGACGTCCACGAACGACTGGCCCCGGTCGATGCCGTCACATTCGCGAAGGAGATGGAACCGTTCCGGCTGTTCTTCCTTGAAGACGCCCTTCCGCTGGAACAGATCGACTGGCTGCGCCGCCTGCGGCGACTGACGACCACGCCCCTGGCGTACGGAGAGCTTTTCAACAACCCGGCGGAATGGAGGTCGCTGATCGCCGAGCGTCTGATCGACTACATCCGCGTGCACATGACGCAGATCGGAGGCATCACGCCCGCCCGAAAGCTCCAGATCTTCGCCGAGCAGTTCGGCGTTCGGACGGCATGGCACGGGCCGGGAGACATGTCGCCCTTCGCCCATGCGGCGAACATTCACCTCGACCTTGCCGCGCACAACTTCGGAATACAGGAATGGTCCGGAACCGAACCGCCCAACTCTGTCATCCAGGATCTCAGCGGCCCCAAAGATGCGTTGCTGGATGTGTTCCCGGGCATGCCGGTTTTCAGGAAGGGATACGTCTATCCCAACGACACTCCCGGACTGGGCGTCGGTTTCAACGAGAAAGAGGCCGCACGATACCCGTGCGGCAAACCGGTCGTCCGCTGGACGCAGACGCGCGGCGCTGACGGAACGCTCGTCGCTCCATGAAACGATGTTCGATACAGTGGTATACTTGAGGCGTTCCGAATACGGCGGCAAATACAAAAATAAAGGGGGAAACAGAGGATGAAGAAACTGGCAACGATGCTTCTTATTGCACTGGCAGCGGTTTGTATGGCGACGGTCGTAAGCACGACGGCGGAATGTGCGGACGAAATCACCTTCAAGTTCGCCATGGTCGATCCCGAGACATCCCCGTACTACAAAGGCGCGGCGAAGATCGCCGAAGAAGTCGCGGCAGCGACGAACGGCAAGATCAAGATCAAGATCGTCGCCGGCGGAACGCTCGGCGGGGAACGCGACACCGTCGAACTCGCAATGACGGGCGACATCGACATCGCGACGGCGGCCAACTCCGTCATGACCAACTTTATTCCCGAGATGAGCATACTTGACCAGGCATTCCTCTGGGACAACGCGAAACAGGCACACGCCGCGGTCGACGGCCCGATCGGCGAGCTGATCCAGGCGAAGGCCAACAAACTCGGCCTGCATGTGGTCGGCTACATGGAGTCCGGATTCCGCAACGTCTTCTCGGCAAAGCCGATCAGCGAGATGGAACACTTCAAGGGCGTCAAGATCCGCACCATGCAGAACAACTACCACATGGCGGCGTTCCGCGCCTTCGGCGCCATGCCCGTCGCGATGGCGGCCGGCGAACAGTTCACCGCATTGCAGCAGGGCACCATCAACGCGGCCGAAAATGCGATCGCCAACTGCTGGAACAACGGCTTCTACGAAGTCGTCAAGAACATCACGTACACGAACCACGCGTTCGTCTATATCCTCCTCTGCATGTCGGATAACGCCTGGAACAAGATCCCGGCCGACCTGCGGGAGCCCTTCCTCGCCGCCGTCAAGAGAGGCTGCGACGCGGAGCGCCAGTATCTCGTCGATGCAAACGAGGAAGCCACGGTCAAACTGAAGGGCGTGGGCGTCGTCTTCCACAAAATCGACAACAACGTGCTCAAGGCCGCCTATCAGAAGGCTGCGGCCGCAAAGGGCTGGAAGTTCGATCCCGCGTGGCAGGCGGCCGTCGACAAGGTTCTCGCCACAGTCAAGTAGAGGAGAAGCCGCTCCCGCGCCGAAACCGTCTCTCCGGCAGTTCCGACTGCGAATCCCGCACGGGAGGCCGGTACTGAACGCGTCGGCATCACTCGGACACTGTTTTGTTCCACAAATTCCGGAAGCGATATTCAACCCAAAAAGCAACGGGGGGCATCATTGACCGGCGCCTCCCGTTGCTTTCAAAATTTTCATAAGGTGGGTTTGAATGAAAAACATACTGGCCGTTTGCCAAAAAATTGAAAACTCGATAATGATCGTTACCTTTTCGACGATGG
>CALMZW010000074.1 GCA_937870605.1 uncultured Synergistaceae bacterium | reverse complement strand
TCCGCGAACGGGAAGGACAGGTAGACGCCGTCCACCCCGAAAAACATCGGGAGCAGGAAGAGCGGCGGGATGAAGAAGATGAACTGCCGCGCCACCGAGAGGATCATGCCCTGCCGGGCCTTCCCGAGCCCCTGGAAGAAGAACGACCCGACGACCGAACACCCGGCGAACATCACGCCGCTGTAGCCGATCCGCAGGCAGCGGACCGAAAGGTCGACAAGGTCCTGCTGCGTCGTGAAGAGGCGCATGAGAACGTCGGGGATCGTCATGACCAGAATGAAGCTTCCCACGTAATAGGCCGTCGCGCCGAGGAGGGCGAGTCGGACCGTCCGGATCACGCGCTCGATGTTCCGGGCGCCGTAGTTGTACCCCACGATCGGCTGCAACGCCTCCCCGATGCCGAAGACCGGCACGAAGAGCAGCGAGTCGAGGCTGAAGAAGATCCCCATCGCGGACACGGCGAGGTCGCCGCCATAATGGGCGAGATGCCGGTTCACCATGCCGATGATGAACGTGAAGGTCAGCTCGACGAGCGCGGGAACCGATCCGACCGACACGATCCGGCCGATCACGGAGACGGACGGAACGAGCGCCGACGCCCGGAAGCGCACGCCGCCCCTGCGCCGCACGTAAAAGGACACGGCCCACGCGGCTGCGATTCCCTGCGCGATGATCGTCCCGAGCGCCGCGCCTTTCAGTCCCATGCCGAAGCCCTGAATGAACAGCGCGTCGAGCGCGACGTTCGACAGGGCGCCGATGACGAGCGTCGCGCTCGCGAACCTCGGGCGCCCCTCGGCCCGGATGCAGTAGTTCAGGCCGACGCCGATGTTCGAGAAGAGCACTCCCCAGAGGATGATGTCGTAGTACTCCCCGGCGTAGGGAAGAATGGCGTCGCTCGTTCCGACGATGCGAAGGATGTCGTCCCTCCAGACGGACCCCGCGATTATGAGCGCGACGGCCTCCAGGACGAGCAGGAGCACGCCGTTGCCGAGCGCGCGTTCGGCGCGCTCGGGCCGGCGTTCCCCGAGCGAGATGGAGATGAGCGACGACGCGCCCACGCCCGCAAGCACCGAAGACGCGTAGACGAAGATCATGAACGGAAAAACCACCGAGATTCCCGCGATCCCGAGATACCCGACCGCGTGTCCGATGAAGATCCGGTCAACGATATTGTAGAGCGCGTTTGCGAGCATCCCCACGATCGCGGGGATCGCGAAACGGACAAGAAGCGCCGGGATGGACTCCCTTCCCAGGCGTTCGGATGTTTCCATCGTGTATTCCTCCTGCACGGCGCGTTTCACGCCGCTGTCGGCGCAAAGTCCCGCGTCCGGAACGGACCGGCGGGATTCGCATTATGAAGACGGGAGCGAACGGATTCGTCCCTATCGGGACAGGAACGGACGGACCAGCGTCGCGGCAGCGACGGGAAGCGCCAGCAGCGCCGCCCCCGGCCCGAGCGAACACCCCACCCCTTTGGACGGAAGCGACCGGATGCCCCATCCGCGCGGATACAGCCCCGGGATGTCCACGGGCAGCCTCCCCTTCGGCGCGACGACGCCGCGCAGGACCTTTCCGAGCGCCGCCACCGACGGCTCCGTATCGCCGTACGTCGCGAGGAACGTCCCCGCCGACGGAAGGGCGCGGAGATCGTAGGGCGTCCGCAGCGCGACGAGGACCAGACGTTCCGGCCCGATCCGCCGCAGCGCCTCCGCCCACGCGCTCCCGGCCGAAAGCGAATACGTCCCCGCGACGACGACCGGCGCGTCCCTGACGGCGTCCGCGACGCGGTCAATGTCGTCCGATGTCGGCGTCTTCGGAAGCTCCACGAGGGTGAGGCCGGGAACCGCATCGAGCAGCGGCGCCGCGTAGTCCTTCCGTTCCGCCTGCCAGACGAGCGGGATCGCCGCGCTTCCGGCCGCGAGCGGCGCGAGCGGAACCAGTTCCCGGTCGTTCCGGACGAGCGTGACGCTCGCCTCCGCGATCGCGCACGCGACCGCCAGGTTCGCGTCCGAGGCAAGCTCGTCGAACCGGTCGAGCTTGGGCATCGGATCGTCGAGGATGCCGCACGTCTCCTTCGCCCTCAGGATGCGTAAGACAGCGTCGTCGAGACGCGACTGCGGCAGGCGTCCCGAACGGAGCGCTTCGAGAATCGCCGCTTGCGCCTTCCACTGGTCCTCCGGCGTGTGACCCTTGTCCTCGCCGTAGATGAGTACGTCCGAGCCCGCGATCAGCTCCATGACTCCCGCCTCGACCGAGCCCCACTGTTTGTCCACCGCGCCCATTCCGAGGGAGTCCGTGACGATGAGTCCGCCGAAGCCGATGTCGTTCCGAAGGAACGACAGGGTCTGCGCGGACATCGTCGCGGGAACGTCCGTCGCGCCGAGCGCGGGGACGATCATATGCGCCGTCATGACCGACGGAACCCCGAGCGCCGCCGCGCGGCGGAACGGGACGAGTTCGACCGATTCAAGCCGCGCCCGGTCGTGGTCGATGCGCGGCAACCCGAGATGCGAGTCGACATCGACGTCCCCGTGTCCCGGGAAGTGCTTGGCGCACGCGAGCACGCCCTCGCGCGCGAACGGCGGCAGCATCGCGGCGACGAATCGCGCGACCTCGCCCGCGTCCGAACCGAACGAACGGACCCCGATGACGGGGTTGTCCGGGTTCGAGTTGACGTCCGCGACGGGAGCGTAGTCCCACGTGATTCCGAGGATCCGCAATTCCCGCGCCATGATGCGCGCCTGATCCGCGGCGAGGCGCGAATCGCCCGCCGCGCCGAGCGCCATGTTCCCGGGCCAGACCGTCACGCCCTTCGTGATGCGCGCGACGATGCCGCCCTCCTGGTCGATCGCGACGAACGGAGGAACGCCACCGGCGGCGACGTTCTGGATGTCCGTCACGAGCGTCGCGACCTGCCCGGCCGACGAGACGTTCCCGGAACTCGAATAGAGGATCACGCCGCCGAGATGCAGCTCCGTCAGCGCGGCCCGGAGCGCGCCGGACATCGCGTCTCCGTTGAAGAAACCGATGATCGTCTGTCCGGCCTTCTCTTCAGGCGTCATGCTTGAAAGGATTTCCTCGGGGGTTCGCGACGCGGCTCTTCCGGCCTGCGAGGCGATCGCCTCCGGCGACGCCGCCGCGACGCAGGCGAAGAGGGCCGCAACTGTCAGAACAAGCGGAACAAAACGCATGGATGCCACTCCTTTCGGAGTCCGGCGCGAAACGGCCGATGCTCCGGGAGGATGGTATCACATGCGTCCGTCGCGGTCACGAAGCAGTCGAAGGCTGTTGAGCGTGACCAGGATCGTGGCCCCCATGTCGGCCCCGATCGCGAGCCAGAGCGTGAGCCACCCCGGGACGATCGCGGCCAGGGCGAGAAGCTTCAGCGCCAGCGACGCGACCACGTTCTGCCGGATGATTCCGAGCGTCCTCCGGCTCAGACGGATCGTGAACGGCAGGCGGGAGAGGTCGTCCCCCATGAGCGCAATGTCCGCCGCCTCGAGCGCCGTATCGCTTCCCGCGCCGCCCATCGCGATCCCGATGGTCGCCGCCGCCATCGCGGGCGCGTCGTTCACGCCGTCGCCGACCATGGCGACGCGCCCGTGCTCCGCGGCGAGCGAACGCACGGCGGCGAGCTTGTCGGCCGGGAGCAATCGGGCGCGGCATTCGTCCGTCCCGGCCGCTTCGGCGATAGTCCGCGCGGTCCGTTCGTTGTCGCCTGTCAGCAGGACCGTACGTTCGATCCCCTCGCGCCGGAGCGACGCAAGAACTTCGCGCGTCCCAGTTCGAAGGGCGTCGGAGAGGGCGATCAGGCCGAGAACATCCAGGCCGCGCGCAACGGCGACCACGGTGCGCCCCTGTCGTTCGAGCGCCTCCGAAAGCGGCAGGGCTGTCGCCGTATCGACGCCCTCCGCTTCCAGCCAGGAGAGGTTCCCCGCCCGAACGACGCTCCCGTCCAGCAGGCCCGAAAGCCCGCAGCCGGGCGTTTCGCGGATGTTTTCGACCGCAGACTGCGTCGCGATTTCGACATGCGCGGCCGCCGTCACGGCCGTCGCGATGGGGTGCGCCGAGCGGGTTTCGAGGGCTCCGGCGACGGCGAGGATCGGGCGCCGGTCGGATGTCACGCCGGCGACGTCCGCAACGGAGAGCCTGCCTTCGGTCAATGTCCCCGTCTTGTCGAACGCGATCGCGCGGATCCGGCCCATCGCTTCGAGCGCCCGGCCTCCCTTGATGAGCACCCCCGAACGGGCCGCCGTACTGATCGCCGATACGACCGCCGCGGGCGTCGAGATGACGAGCGCGCAGGGACACGAGAGCACGAGAAGCGACAGCGCCCGGTAGATCCAGGGCTCCCAGGGCAACCCGAAAACGAGCGGCGGAACGACGGCGACGAGCGTCGCCGCGACCATCACGGCCGGGGTGTACCATGCCGCGAACCGCTCGATCATCGTCTGGACGGGCGACCGGTTGGCCTGCGCCTCCTCGACGAGCCGGACGATCTTCGCGAGCGTGCTTCCCGAAGCGACGGATGTCGCTTCGACCGAGACGGCCCCCCAGGTGTTCAGCGTCCCCGCGAAAACGGCGTCCCCCTTCCCCTTCGCGGCCGGAACGGATTCTCCCGTGATTGACGCCTCGACGAAGGCCGACGCTCCCGACAGGATGACCCCGTCCACGGGAACGCGTTCGCCCGGCCGGAGCAGAACCGTGTCCCTCACGCGGACCTCCGCGGCCGGGACGACGCTCTCGACGCCGTCGCGGAGCACGCGCGCCTCCTCGGGGGCCGCATCCATGAGCCCGCGCACCGACCGGCGCGTGCGCTCCGCGCTCCACGTCTCGAGAAGATCCGAAACCGAGAAGAGAACGCTCACGGCCGCGGCCTCGAACCATTCCCCGATCGCCACGGCGCCCGCGACGGCGACCGTCATGAGGACGCTCTCGTTGAAATGGAATCGCGCAAGCCCCGCGAGCCCCTTGCGGAAGACGTCGACGCCCCCGATCGCCATCGCGCCCGCGAACGCGATCCGGGCCGCCCCGGAAGAGCCGGAGGACGAGAGCAGAAGCGCAAGACCGAACGCGCCCGCGGCAAGCGCGCTCCGGATGGCCGCCCCGAGCGGGAAGGGGTCCCGGACAATCCGCGCGGACGGTTCGTCCTCGAGCGGCGAGATCGTATAGCGTTCCGCGCGTCCCAGTTCCCGAAGGCGATCGAGACTGACGCCCCCTTCGATGGAAATCGTCCCGCGCAGCGTGTTCAGCGAGGCGCTCCGGACGCCGGGGAGATCGGCGACCCTGCGGCGGAATTTCTCGGCGCAATCCATACACGTGATCCCCTGAACGCGGAACTGCGTCATGCGTCGTCCTCCTCCCTCGGATTCGAATGCCGCGCGTGGTCGATGCCCTGCCGCAGCAATCCGGCGACGTGGTCGTCGTCCAGCGTGTAGAAGACCTGTTTGCCCTCCCTGCGGAACCGCACGATCCGGGCGCTCCGCAGCAGGCGAAGGTTGTGCGACACGGCCGACTGCTCGATTCCCGTCGCGGCCGCCAGGTCGCAGACGCACATCTCCCTTGTGGACAAAAGATGCAACATGCGGACCCTGTTCGAGTCGCCGAGCACCCGGAAAATCTCCGCCGTCCCAAGCGCGAGCATATCGTCAAGCGCGTCGCGTTTTGCGTCCCCGACCACGTCGGGGTGCGGACACGCGTCGTCGCCGAAATTCGTATTCACGGTCGTCACTGTCTATCACGTCTCCCGTTTCGTATGTATATATGAAAACGTATTCATACGTTCATACGAAGGATACGCCCCTGCGCCGACCGTGTCAACCGGCGCGCTCCAAAAAAAGAAACGCGCCGCATCCTCTGAAGGAATGCGGCGCAATGACGAGCGTTCCTCTTATGCCGGACGGACGGAGCCGGGGCGATGCGATCGCCACGACGCGATCGCCTTGCGGCGCCACAGCCCCCAGAAATAATAGAGCAGAGCCGGAATGACGCTTCCCGTATACCCGACCGCGATCCCCTGCCACACTCCGTCGAGCCCGAACAGCGTCCGCAGCAGCCACACCGCGGGGATACGAATCCCCCACAGGCTGACGAGCGACAGGAACATCGCGGCCGTCGTGTCGCCGGTTCCGTTGAAGAAGCCGTTGAAGATCACCATCGCCGTAACGCAGAGATACGGAAGCGCCAGGATCCGGAGGATGCGCACGCCGATCCGGAGCGCCTCCGCGTCCTCCTGGCGCAGGAACGGGCGCAGCAGCGCCTCCGGGACGAGCAGCGAGGCCAGCGCGAAGGTCAGACTGGAGATCGCGCAGAAGACGAGCCCCCACTGGAGCGTCTGACGCGCCCGAACGAATCGCCCCGCGCCGATG
Organism: uncultured Synergistaceae bacterium; assembly: GCA_937870605.1. Lineage (GTDB taxonomy): Bacteria > Synergistota > Synergistia > Synergistales > Aminobacteriaceae > CALFXN01. Next base: position 14,930 of record CALMZW010000074.1, on the reverse strand, counting down.
TTCTGCCCGACCATCGCCGAAACGGCGAGATGCAGGCTCATCGCGGGCAGGAAGAAGAGGCTGTCGATGTTGATCTGCGCCCCGACGGCCGCGATCGCATCCGTTCCGTAGGCGTTGATGAACCACTGGATCACCGTGATGCCGACGCTGATGATGATCTGCTGGACGCCGGTCGGGAGGCCGAGGCGCAATATCCGTCCCATGACCTTCGCGTCCGCCGTATCGCGCCGGATCTCGACGCGGGCGGCGCCTCCGTTCCGTTGGAGGGAGCGGAAGCTGAAATAGAAGGCTGCGCCCTCGGAGAGCACCGTCGCAAGGGCGGCTCCTGCGACGCCCATCGGGGGGATCGGCCACAGGCCGAGCATGAAGATGGGATCGAGCGCCACGTTGAGCGCCACGGCGATGGCGAGGAACCGGAGCGGCGTCATGGAATCCCCGATCGCGCGAAAAACCGAACTCACGAGGTTGAAACCGAAGATCAGCGCGACCCCGATCCCCATCACGGCGAGGTACGACCGGGCCTGCTCCATCAGTTCCGGCGGCGTTCCCATAAGCGAGAGCACCGGCCCGGAAAGGCCCGCGAGAAGCAGCGTGCTGAGCAGCGCCAGAATCGCCCCGACGATGAAGGAATTCGCGACGGCCTTCCGGACGCCGGTTGCGTCTTTCGCGCCCCAGGCCTGGGAGACGAGGATCGAAGACCCCATCGTCACGCCCCAGGCGAAGCCTATAAGGACGAAGATCACGAGCGACGCCAGAGAGACGGCGCCGAGCGCCTCCTTTCCGAGGAAGCGCCCCGCCCAGAAGCGGTCGGCCATGCCGTACGCCAGCTGCAGGACGTTCCCGATCAGCAGCGGAACGGAAAAACGGAGGAGCGTCGCGGGGACGCTCCCCGTTGTCAGGTCCGCGCCTTCGCGCCGTTTCGCTGAATTTTGGTTTTCGTTCATATAAATAATCACCCGATTTTCCGTCGACGGTGGTATTCTAACGGAGAATCCGCCGGCGTCCGCGGACTGCCGGAACATTCCCGCGACAGACTGAAAGTCCCCCGAAGATCGTTCAGGGGGATGATATTATAGAGGATACTGATGAAATATGCTCTGAAGATCCGGAAGGGGGATTGGGGAATGTTCGTGTTCGGAAAGACGCCGTCGGTTCGCCGGCTGTGCTGTGTGCTGCTCTTCGCGCTCGTTTCGGCGCACGTCGCGGTTTTCCCCTGCGACGCGGCTCAGGCCGCTCCGCAGGTGACGCTCAAGTTTGCGGGCCAGTCGCCCGCCGATCACACGGCGACGAAATTCATGAACGACATCGCGAAGCAGGTGGCCGAGAAGACCAACGGCCGCATCGAGATCCGTGTTTTTCCCGCGAATCAGCTCGGGGATTACACGCTCGTCTTCGAGGAACTGATCCGCGGCACGATCGACCTCGCCGGCGTCTCCATCCCGAGCCAGTTCGACCCGCGCATGGAACTGGTCTACATCAACGGCTTCGTCCGGGGCTACGAGGACGCGAAGAAGATCTTCGCCCCGACCGGCTGGCTCTTCGGCAAGATGGACGAACTCAACCGCGCGCTCGGCGTGAAGCTCCTGGGCTTCTACGTCGAGGGCTTCATCGGCACGGGCAGCGTCAAGCCCGTCAAGGACCCTCTCGACCCGAACGTTCCGAAGGGCGTTCTCGTCCGGATTCCCAATATGGACGTCTACAAGCTGGCGGCGGAGGCCATGGGCTACCGGACCGTCACGATCCCCTACGCCGACGTGTACCAGTCCATGCAGACGGGCGTCTGCGAGGGCGTCAACGGCTACCCGATCGCCTCGGCCTACACGACGCTCGGCGACGTGATCAAGTACTGGTACAACACGAACTACTCCGTCGAATGCCTGAACTACATGATGAGCGACATGGTCTGGGAGAAGCTCTCGCCCGAGGATCAGAAAGTCCTCCAGGACGCCTTCACGGACGCCACGATGAAGAGCATCGACAACGCGAAGGCCGAGGACGAGCGACATCTCGAGCTGATGCGCAAGAAGGGCATCCAGGTCTTCACGTACACCGACGCCGAACTGAAGCCGCTCGCCGAAGCCTGCGCCTCCTCCTGGCCGGGGCTCGAAGGAAAGATGACGAAAGAACTCATGGACGAATTCCGGAAGGAACTCGCGCCGAAATAAGGCAATCGCACCATGCGTCGTCTCCGGAAGTCCGCGGCTGCGCTGCGGATTTTCGGATTTTTTCCGGTGCGCCGGGCGAAGGACGAGCCCGGCGCACCTGTTCTGTCACCCGAAGGAACCGAAAGGAATGATCCCATGCCGGAAACGATCCGCGAAAACGATACGTCCGTGGACGCGCTCGACTGCGCCCCGAAAATTCTGCCGCACAACCGGTTCGATAAAGTCGTCATCGGCTTTTTCTCGACCGTCTGCTTCGTCTCGTTCATCCTTCTGACGGTCATCATCGGCGCGGCCACGTTCGTACGCTACGTTCTCGAAGGGGATCTCTACGGCTACGAAGAGGTCGTGAAGCTGCTCTCCTTCTGGCTCTATTTCGCGGGGGCCGCCTGGGGGGCGTTCAACCGGAGCCACGTCTCGGCCGACCTCGTGCAGTCGTGCGTCCCGGAGGGCGCCGTCAAGCGCTTCCTCGTCTTCCTCAAGGACCTCATCACGGTCTCCGTGAGCCTGCTCTTCGTGTGGTACGGCTACGACTTCTTCATGTTCGGCCTGCTCGGCCCGCGCGGAACGGGCATCGCCGTTCCGAAAACGACCATCTGGCGCATTCCGCTGTGGACGTCGTACCTCGCGATCTTCACGGGACTCGTCTTCATGGCGTACTATTTCACGGCCGCGCTCATCGAAAGCGCGTCCGACATGCTGCGCGGCGGACGCGCGAAGGAACGGGCCGAATGATCTACGTCGCCGTCGTCATCCTGCTCTTCTGCCTCGTGCTGGGCGTTCCCGTTCCGGTCAGCTTCATGGCGTCGTCCGCCTGGCTGATCTTCTTCGGCGGCGCGGGGGGCGTCGGGTACCAGGCGAGTCAGCTCCTCCCCTACGGCTTCACGCAGATGAACTCCGTGTCGCTGATCGCCATCGCGCTCTTCATCATCGCGGGCGGGATCATGGAACGGGGCAAGATCGGCGAGAAGCTCATCGACCTTGTGGACGTCTTCGCCGGAAGCCGGCGCGGCGGACTCGGAACGGTCGGGATCATCTCCTGCGCGGTTTTCGGGTCGATCTCGGGCGCGGCCTGCGCGACGCTGTCGTGCATCGGCTCGATCATGTTCCCGCGCCTCCGCGACGCCGGATACCCGCGCGGGCACGCGGCGGCCCTGATGTCGAACGCGTCGCTCCTCGGCCTGTTGATCCCGCCGAACGCGACGCTCATCATCTTCGCATGGATCGGCGGGCAGTCGGTGCTCGCGTGCTTCCTGTCCACCGTCGCGCCCGGCCTGCTCACGATCCTGCTGCTTTCCCTCGTGAACCGCCGGCTGCTGCGGAACAACGACACGATTCTGACGGCGAAGCAGCGGACCCTTGCGGAAAAGACCGCGCTCTTCAAGAAGCGCGCATGGCTCGCAATTCCGGCGCTTGTCCTTCCGGTCATGGTCCTCGGCGGAATCTACGGCGGAATCATGACGACGACCGAAGCGGCGGCGGCGGCCGTCCTCTACGCCATCCCCGTCGGGATGTTCGTCTACAGGGGACTCGATTGCAGGGGGCTCGTCAGGGTCATCGTTGAGTCGTCCGTGACGACGGGCGTCATCATGATCATGCTCTTCTCCGTTTCGATGCTGAGCCGGCTCTACATCCTCGAAAACCTTCCCGGGAAGGTGCTGCTCCTCTTCCAGTCCGTCTCGGAGAACCGATGGATCATCATGTTCATGATCAACGTCTTTCTCGTGATCATGGGGATGCTCATGGACGACATCAGCGTCGTCGTGCTCACGACGCCGATCCTGATGCCGATCGTCATGCAGCTCGGATTCAACCCGATCCACTACGCGGCGATCCTCGGCGTGAATACGGGCCTCGGCTGCATCACGCCGCCCGCCGCCCCTGTGCTCTACCTCGGCGGACGACTCGCGAACGCGCCGATCAACGAGATGATGAAGCCCACGCTGTGGTTCATCCTGCTCTGCTGGTTCCCCGTGCTGCTCGTGACGACGTACGTCCCGAAGTTCGCGCTCTTCCTGCCGCACGTGATCCTCGGCGTTCCCTGGTGATCCCGGTGCGCCTCTCCGCAGCCCCGGCGGCCCGCGCCGCCTTCTACATGACGCTCGCGACCTTCTTCTGGGCCGGGACGGCCATCGCCGGAAAGGTCGGCATCGGGGAATTCCCGCCGTTCACGCTCTCGTTTCTGCGCTTCCTGCTCGCCTCGGCCGTAATGTTCGTCATCTCCCGCGAGGCCGCGCGGACGCGCCTGAGCATGCGCGACATCCTCGTCATCGTCTCGCTCGGACTCACGGGGATGTTCGCGAACAATGCGCTCTTCTTCGTCGCGTTGCAGTACACATCCGTGATCAACGTCACGACGATCGCGGCGACCTCGCCCCTCATGACGTCGCTTCTCGCAGCCGCCTGGGCGGGGGAGCGGCTGACGCTCGGACGCGCGGCGGCGATCCTGCTCGCGTTCGCCGGCGTCGTCTCGCTGCTGTTCAACGGCGACATCGACCGCGTCATGCGCCTCGACATGAACATCGGGGACCTCTACCAGATCGCCGCGATCCTCGCGTTTGCAATCTACAACGTCGTCAGCAAACGCTTCGCGACGAACCTCACGACGCCCGTGATCGTCACGTGGGGGCTCGTCGTCGCGACGGTCGCGACGATTCCGTTCGCACTCCTCGAACACCCGGTCGCCCCCATCCTCGCCGCGACGGCCGCCGGTTGGGGCGGCGTGGTCTACACGGCGCTGTTCGGCTCCTGCGCCGCCTACCTCCTGCAGCAGGCATCCATCAAGATCATCGGCGCGGCCCGGACGGCCGGGTTCATGAACCTCATCCCGGTCTTCACGATGGCCATGGCCGCAATCGCCTTCGGCGAACGCGTCACGACCGTCCAGATGGCGAGCGCGGCCGTCATCATCCTCGGCGTCTCGATCAACTCGCGGTTGTCGCGGTAGCGCCTTTTCTGAAACGAAGAAAGCAACGCGCCTTCCGAAAATACACGGAGGGTGTTTTTTTCTTTACGGCGTTCTTTTTCGACCTCGCAAACGTTGTCTTTAAGTCATTCGGGAACGCAGCCGTGGGCGACAGAACACGGCCGAATGCAACTGAAGGACGGCGAAAAAAAACATTAGCTGACCACCCACGGAACCTTTCCATTCAGGATGGCGCTGTTCCCTCCCAAGGGATGAGGATCCACAGGACGCAAGGATTGCTTCAATTTGTCCTGCAGGTTCTTGGGATCCACAAGCCAGGGAAAAAGTTTCGATGGAAAATGAGGTTGCTCCAAATGAAGCACGATCCGAATCGCGGTAGCAGGCGCCAAGGCGCTCTGTGCAAAAAACGCATCCGGGTTCTCTTCACGCCTCGCAAGGACGACGAGCCCCGACAAAGTGGCTCGCACCTTTTGGGCCAGTTCGAGGAAAAGATCCATGGGCTTTTGACGACGGCGGGAGCGATAGTCCTTCACCTCAATAAGCCAAACAACTGCTTCGGGGGAAAGAGCGACGAAGTCCACCCCTTTGGAACCGCCGGCGAAACTGTTGAAGTGCTCCTTTTGGAACGACGTATCGTCGTACTTGCAGATTTGCCATCCGTCCGGAAAACGAAAACTCAAGGCGCCTTCATTCAAGCAACGCATTCTTCTCTTCCCCTGACGCCTCGAAATAACGTTCAGTCTGCTGAATATCTTCATCCAGGAGTCCCAATGGATCCAGCTCTTCCGGAGAATCAGCCTGGTCAACCAAAACCCCTTCTTTTGTTCTCTCAAGACCAAAGTATCGAAACGGCACGGATTGATCCCCTTGCCAGCGAATAATCGCCAATTCCCTGAGAAAAAAGAGGCTGTGCGTAGCCCGAAATATCTGCGTTCCCCTTTGGGCCATCAGGACAAGAGCCTTGGCGAGAGACACCATCATGCGAGGGTGACAATTCGTTTCCGGTTCGTCCCAAATCAAAATGCCACGATCCTTTAAACTGCCGTTGAGCAAGAGATACGTTAACATTCCGACTTTCCTGATCCCTTCCGCCACCAAAGGAATTTCCAATTTCCCCGTGCCGGAATCTTCAGAGAGAAGGTAAAAACGGCCCCGCTCCAAATGAATCTTCCCCCCCAGGATTTCTTCAAGCAAAGAAAGCATCCCGCTTTCAGAGGAAGGTTTTGCGCCCTTCCTGGGAGGGAGAGCGAGTCTTTTCGCCAGGTCCAGATAGGTTTCATCGAAGGCCAACTCCCGAGTCTCCAGCGCGGCGGCGAATCCCGGGAATATAGAGAGGATTTCTCGAGTGGGAATGAAGACTGGGGCTTCCGGAAGATATTCCCTCGGAAAGTCATCCAAACGAACTTCTGTTTTGCTGTTGCCGGCGAAGGAGAAGGAGAAACCGTACTCATTCGGTTGGTCAAAAATTGCGGCCAGATCGCACCGTCCCCGACCGCGCTGTCTTGATACCAGCCGTCCGAGAGAGTCGGGTTGAAAAACACGAACCATTTTGTCCGCCAGAACCCGCTGCATCTCCTCTTTCCCCTGACGAGGAGAGTCTTTCATGATATGACTTGCTATTGTCAACGCGTAGACCAACTTGAGCAGATGGGACTTCCCTGTCCCGTTCTCCCCTACGATCACGTTCAAGTGAGAAAATTTGAGTCTTTTGTCGCCAAAAAAATCGTCAAAGACAGTAAAATGGCGCAAAGAAAGAGATTCGAGCATTCCAACACCTCCTCGTCTGAAAACAGGGGCGGGAAGATTCATATTTTATTTATCATACTCTATGAGGCTTGATTTTGCTGAAGGATTTCCCTCACGTCGGCGTATAATTCACATCATTTCCGGGTCATAGCATTCCGTGTTTTTCTTGTACCGCTATGCAAAGTTCGGAACCATGCTGCGGGCTCGTATCCGTGAACGTTGCCCCGGCCTACATCGTCTGCCTCCGGACCAGCTCCGCGAAGAGCCCTCCCTTCGCGAGAAGCCCGTCGTAGGTCCCCTCTTCGACAAGGCTCCCGTCGTCGAGGACGAGAATCCGGTCCGCGCCGACGATCGTCGACAGCCGGTGCGCGATCACGACCCGCGTCGCCGGGATATTCTCGAGGCTCCGGCTGATCATCGCCTGCGTCCGGTTGTCGAGCGCGCTCGTGGCCTCGTCGAAGATGAGGACGCGAGGGACGCCCGCGATGGCCCGCGCGACGAGGAGCCGCTGCTTCTGGCCGCCGGAGATCGTATTCGCCCCGTCCGTGATGACCGTGTGGATCCCCATGGGCATCGCGGCGATGTCTTCCTCCATTCCTGCCATCCTGAGGGCGTCCTGGACCTGCTCGACCGACAGCGGCCGCGAACAGCGGACGTTCGAGAGGATGTCGCCCGGCAGGAGTCCTCCGCTCTGGAGGACGACGCCGATCTGCCTCCGGAGCTTGCCGAGATCGAGTTCGACGAGGGCCTTCCCGTCGTAGAAGACGCTCCCGGCCTCCGGCTGATCGAACCCGAGAAGGAGACGAACGAGCGTCGACTTGCCCGCCCCCGACGGCCCCACGACGGCCACGAATTCGCCCGCTTCGATCTGGAAGGAGAGTCCCTTGAGGACTGCGGGACCGTCGCTCCGGTAGCGGAAGAAGACGCGCTCGAAGTCGATCCGCCCCGACAGCTCCCCGGGATCGGTCTTGAGTTCTCCTGTTTCCGGCTCGGACTCCAGGATCGGCGCGAGATTCTCGACCGTCGGCAGCATGTTCAGCGTCCCCGTCGCCGACCGGACGATCTGGAAAAACGCCGTCTGGAGCGAGCCGAACGCCGACCAGAACGCCATGAACCGCCCCGTGTCGTACGAGCCGTCCGTCGCACTCCAGCGGATCAGGACGTAGAGGATGACCATCGAGACGCACAGCGGGAAGAACGAGAGCACCGCGTTGAGGCCGACTTCGAGGCGTCTCGCGCGCGTCCCCATGGACCGCTGCGCGCCGAACAGCTCGGCCCATCGCGAAAACGACCGGTCTTCGGCGCCGGCGACGCGGATTTTGGCGATCCCGTTCAGGATCTGGAACGTGAGGCTCGACAGGCGGTTCTGGAGTTTCGCCATCCGTCGCTGGAAGCGGAGCTGCATCAGGTTCACGACCGCCATGAGCACGCCGGGGACGACGAGGCACCCGAGCCCCGCGAGGCCGAGCTTCCAGTCGTACCAGAGCGACTGCCCGAGGTGGAAGACGAGAAAGACGCTCTGGACGAGGATGGTCTTCACGGTCCGGGAGACGGTTTCGCGAAGGAGGAAGACGCCGAACGCCCTGTTCGCGAGGTCTCCCGCCGTCGTCTCCCGGAAGAACGTCACGGGCAGGCGAAGGATCCGGTCCCAGAGGCCGGCCGAGACGTCGTGGTCGACGACGGTTTCCGCCCGGAGAAAGGCCGCGCCGTTCGCAAGGTGCAGCAGCCCCGTCGACAGCGCCACGGAGACGAGGATCGCGAAGAGCTGGAGCATCCGCCCCCGTTCGGCCTGCGGGATGACCTCGCCGAAGATGACGCGGTTGAGTTCCGGCGGGACGAGCCCGAGGGTCGCCAGGGCGACCGCGGTCGCGAACAGGAACGCGATGTCGCGTCCGGTCCCCCTGAGTCCGAAGCGGAGAAGATCCCGTCCTTTGAGCGACGCCGCGGGCAGGGGACGGTAGAGATGGAAGGCGTTCGGCGACAGCGTCGCCGCGATTTCCGCCGTGACCGGTCCTTCGGCGTCCCCGTCCGCGATCCGGTAGCCCCCCCTGCCCGTCGGAACGAGCGCGACGGGAGACTCCCCGCGAAACGCGATCAGCGGGGCGCCGTCCGAGATCCACCACGGACCGGCGAGCGTCACGCTCCGGAGCTTCATGTTCGCCGCCATCGCCAGATCGTTCAGCGATTCGTTTTCCTTCACCCCCGAGACCGCCGGAGGAATCTCGACGCCGAGCGAGGCGGCGGCCGTCGCAAAGGCGCGCCTCAGGGGGGATTCCTCCCGGAGAGACGTGCGCCTCCGGCGGCCTCCGGAGAGCGCCGACGCGAGCATTTCGAGCGACGCGCCGAGCGCGCGCCTGCCTGCGGCCTGCATGTGGCGAAGCGTTCCGAGATCGTCCGCCGCGCGGAGCCGCGCGTTCATCGCAAGCGACGAGAAGACCATCCCGCAGAACGAGTCGAACGCGGGCCAAAGCTCACCGGAACGGATGAGATCTTCGGTCCTGCGTCCCGTCACGGAGCAGCCTTCGAGCGGCATGATCCAGCAGTTGGAGGGAACCGCGAAGAGTCCGGTTTCGGGCGAGAGATCCTCGGTGCCGGTGAAGAGCGCAATTCCGCCGGATAGTTCCGCCCAGAGCAGGGCGTCGCTTCCGGCCGCCCGGTTCGGTTCGAGCCGGACGGTTCCGGCCGCGAGCTTCTGCCGGATTCGCGGCAGCGGGACGATATCCTTGACGATCCCGCGTCCGAGGCCCTCGAGGAATGCGTCGACGAGCGACGCTGCGATCGCCGGTCCGTCGCCGTCCGTCTTCGGGAGAAGTCCGGACCGCGCGACCCGCAGGACCCGCGTCCCGGGAATCCCTCCGGCCACGAGCCCCATCGTCGCGCCGAGGAATCCGCCGTCGACCCCGAAGAGGACGTCGCCTCCGGCGGCCCGGAAGAGAAAGTCCCGGCCGCCCGTCTGCGCATCGCCGTCGCGCGCGGCGACGTACACGTTGACCTCGCCTTCGAGGACGCACCAGACCGTCTCGGGATCGTCGAGAAAGAACGGCGTCTTTCCCGTGATCTCGAGTTCGGTTCCCAGCGCCGCAAGTTCTTCGAAAAGAGCGATCATCGGCGTCTCTCCCGTTCCCGTTCAGTTCTCGATGAGGCCCGCATAGCGGCCTCCGAGCGCCAGAAGTTCCTCATGGGTTCCGCGTTCCACGACCTTTCCCTGGTGGAGCACGACGATCTCGTCGCAGTCGCGGATCGTGGACAGGCGATGGGCGACGATCAGGCAGGTGCAGCCTCGCCTGCGGAGCGCCATGTCGATGGCCTCCTCGGTGGGGGAATCGAGGGCGCTCGTGGCCTCGTCGAGGACGATCAGGGAGGGGGAGCGGACGAGCGCGCGGGCGATCTCCAGCCGCTGGCGCTGCCCTCCGCTGAAGTTCCGCCCGTTTTCCTCGACGGTCGCGTCGTATCCGCCTTTCCTCGCGGCGATGTCCCGGTGGATCATGGCGTCGCGGCACGCCGCCACGACCTGCTCCGCCGGGACCGAGACGTCCCAGAGCGTGACGTTCTCGCGGACCGTTCCCTCATAGAGGACGATTTCCTGATCGACGAACGCGAAGGACGTCGCGAGTTCCTCCTTCGAGATTCCCCGTAGCGGACGGCCGTCGAGAAGCACCTCGCCCGACCAGGGCTCGAAGAGGCCGCAGACGATCCGGGCGATCGTCGATTTCCCGGACCCCGATCCGCCGACCAGCGCGACGCGCGACCCCGGGACCAGCGTGAGCGAGAAATTTTCGATGAGCGGTTCCGAGAGGCGCGAATAGCCGAACGAGACGTCGCGGAGTTCGAGGCGCCCCGAGAGGCGCACCGCAGCCTTCCCCGCGAAGGCTCCCTCCCCGAGCGCCTCCCTCGGCGGCATCCGGGGATACCGGAGAACGTCCTCGAGGCGGTTGACATTCCCCTGCGCGGCCTGGAACGAATCCCAGAGCGTCACCAGTTCCGTCACGGGAGCGAGGGTCTGGTTCATGAGCGTCTGGAGCGCGAGAAGCATGCCCATCGTGATGACCCCGTCCATCACGCGGAACCCGCCGAGGCAGAGAACGATCGTCGTCGCCAGCGACGAGAGCAGCGGAAGGAAGGCGTTGATTCCGACGGAGATCCGGGCGAGGGACATTCGCGCGTCGGCGATCTTCGCCAGGTGTCCCGCGAGCCGGGCGAACTGGTCGTCCTCGCCGCCGAACGACTTGATCGTCTCAATGATGTTCAGCCCGCCGAGGGCCGTCCCCGCGAACTTCCCGATCTCGCCGACGACGCGTTCGTTGAGGTCCGAGCGCGTCCGGTTCACGGAGAGCAGCATCAGCGCGCAGAAAACGGCCGTCCCGACCGCGACGGCGGCGAGCGGGGGATCGTAGAGCGTGATCATGACGCAGTAGAAGCAGACGGTGAGACACTGGAAGACCGTCGTGGCGAGTTCTCTGGAAAGGAGCTGCGCCACGCGATCGTTGAGTTCGACCCGGTTGCCGATTTCGCCCGCGTACCGTTGCAGGAAAAACATGTACGGGAGCTGCAGCAGATGGTTCACGAACGACGCGGAGCCCCGGACGGCCATCGCGATCTCCTGCCGCAGGAGCACCGATCCCTGGAGCCACGCCAGACCGCCCTTGACGACGGCGACGAGCGCCATCAGCGTGAGCAGCGGCCGGAACCATTCGAGACGCCCTTCGACGAGGAGGCGATCGACGAAAACCTGCTGGAACGCGGGCTCCATGAGCCCCGGGACGACGAGCGCGAGCCCGGCGAGAACGGCGAAGACAATCGCCGTCCGCGCTCCTTTGAGGCGTTTCCCCAGCGCGGCCCACGGACTGCGCGCGCGGCCGGCCGGCATGAAGCCGGGGCCGGGAACGATGGAGACGGCCACGCCCGTGAACGCCCGGTCGAGCGTCTCCCTGTCCACGACGCGAGGCCCCGATGCCGGGTCGTTGAGATACACCCTGTCGCCGACGACGCCCTCCAGAACGAGAAAATGATTGAAGTTCCAGAAGAGAATGACCGGCAGCGGAAGATCGCACAGGCGATCCGGCTCCTTTCGGAACCCCTTCGCGACCATGCCGTGCGCGCGCGCCGCCTTGAGGATGTTCAGGGCCTTGCTGCCGTCGCGGCTGATGCCGCACTCCTCGCGAAGCGTCTCGAGCGGCAGGTGGAGGCCGTAATGCCCCATGACGATTCCGAGCGCGGCGGCGCCGCACTCGGTCGCCTCCATCTGGAGCACCGTCGGCGTCGAAATCCTCCGGTTTCTCCAGGGGGTCTCCATGATCGCCGCGTCAGGCATCTTTCTTCCCCTCGGGCCGTTCCTCCCCGATCCCGAGGAAGAAGTTCCTGAGGAACGGCAGTATCAGCGTCACGGGAGCCTGCCTCCGGACGACGACCGTCGCGCCGCAGAGCGTCCCGCTCTGGAGCGTGAGAGGAGGGCCGTCCCCCGAGGACCAGTCGTATCCGCTCTCGGTCTTCTCCGAAGGAATGAGGGCCAGCGTCACCGTGATGGGGGCTCCGCCGCGCGATAGCGTCTGGACGAGCTGGTCGTTCCCGAGCACCCGCGACATTCCCTTCGCCGACGCCGGAAAGGACGACACGTGCGTGACGCGGGCGCGCAGGACGCCGAATTCCTCTTGCTTCACGACCGACGGGGTCACCTGCGCCTCCATGCCCGGAACGATCTTCTTGCCGTCGCGCGGCTGGACATAGGCCCGGACGAAGAGTCGCTCCACGCCGTCCCTCGTCTTCTCGACCGAAAGGAGCGCCTCGCCCGCGCTGATGACCTGTCCCTCCGTCTTGAACACCTCGAGGACGCGCCCCGCGGCGGGGCTCCGGACCGAGGACTCGAGATCGAGCCGTTCCTCGAGGGCGATGAGCTGCTTTTCGGCGGCCAGGATCCGCATTCCGACGTCGATCTTTTCCTTCTCGCGCTGCGATGTCGAATCGGCCGCCGTCATGGGGATACGGGCAAGGTCCTCGTTGTAGGAGAGAATTTCCTGGAGCGCGGCGTTGTATTTGTCCTTCACGTCGAGATACTGGCTTCGCGTGATGAACTTCTTGACGTAGAGGGCGTCGTAGCGCTCGAGCTGTTCGCGGAGGGCCGACGCGCGTTCGCGCGCGGCTCCGAGCGACGCGGCGATCGCCTGCCTGCGGCGCGCGAGGTACTCCGTCTCGAGCGACTTCCTGCTGCTCCCCATTTCGGCGCCGGTATCCCGTTCGACCCGAAGGATCTCGAGCTTCGCGCGCAGTTCCGCAATCTGGTGACGCATTTCCGGCTGCGCGAGCCTGGCGATGGCCTGCCCCTCGCCGATCGGATCGTCGACGCCGACGAGAACGGCCTCGATCCTGCCCGTCCCGGGGGACGGAGCGTCCTCGATGCCGCCCTGGCGCAGCAGAATACCCTGCCCGCTCACGAGCGTCGTCACCGTGCCGCAGAAGCCCCATGCGACGAGGACTCCGAGCATGGCGATCAGGGCGGCGAGCGCAGCCCAGGAAGCGGGGCGGACCACCTGGAAGAGAATGTCCAGCTGTTCGGGCGAGGAAAGCCGGTCAAGGGCCGATTGTCGGAAGATCTGTCGTTTCATGGCGTTCTGGCTCCTTTGCGTCTGCCTGGGTTCTGTAGCGCATCCGCGGATCTTCGGGTACAATAGTCACCGTATTATTTTTTCTAAAATTTTTTATTATATCATTCCATATCACTGGAGGGACCATGAGACACGCGCATGTGCTTCTCGCCGCTTTTGCGATATCGTTCGCCGTTTCCGGAACGGCCCTGTCGTCGCCGATCTCCGAAGCGTCGTACCTCGATCTCGTCATGGAGCGGAACAATTCGCTGAAGGCCCTCCGGAACGAGATTCGCTCCAGAGGGTTTTCGATCCGCTCCGACGTCGCTTCGCAGCGCCCGTCGCTGAATCTCGCCGCGGAAAACGACCGGTGGCTCGACCATGACCGCGGCGACCGCTATGTCGACCTCGCCGTGACGCACCGCTTCGACCTCGCGGGACGGTACGGCCTTCAGGAGAGGGATCTCGTCCTCGGGCTCGACATCCTGCGCTGCACCTACGCCGATTCCGTCAACGAACTCCTCGCGCGCGCCGCCTCGACCTACCGGAGCGCGGTCATGGCCGGACTGAAACGCGACGCCATGGAGCGCATCCTGCGACAGCGGCGCCGGTCGCTGCTCGTCACGCAGGAGAAGTTCGACAAGGAATTCGTTCCCCGGCTCGATCTGTTGCGCGCGAAGTCGCAGGTCGACGACGGCGAAGCGCTCGTCCTCCAGGCGCGGCAGACCTTCGACCGGCGGCTCATCGAACTCCGCACGCTCGCGGGGCGGACTCCCGTGACGCCCGAGATCGACGTCCCGACGGTCACATCCGCGGACGTATCCGTCGATTCCGAAACCGCATGGAGGCAGCGCCCCGACGTAACCGCCATCTCCCTGTCGAAGGAGCGCGCCTCGCTCGCCCGGTCGCTTGCCGCCAGGGGGCTCTCCCCGGTCCTCGACGTCTCCGTCGGCCTTCGCCTGATCGAGGACTACCGATCTTCCTACGCCGAGGACCAGAAGGGCGAGGTTCTCGCGAAGCTCGTCCTCTCCCTCCCGATCGCCGACGGTGGAAAGACGTCCAACGCGACGAAGGCGCAGGCGTTTCTCGTCGAAAAGGCCGCCCGGGAACTCGATGCGCGGCGCGACAGCCTCCGGCAGGAGGTCGATCTCGTCCGGGAACGGTGGACCAGCGCGCTGGAGGCCGAATCGATCCGCCGCCGCCAGTCTATGAGGGCCTCCGAGGAACTCGAGATCGCGGAGATGATGTACCGGGAGGGGCTCGCCTCGCAGCTCGACCTGATCAACGCCCAGGAGGCCGATCAGAAGACGCTCACGGAACACCTCTCCGCCATCGAGGAACTCTGGCTCGTCCTCGCAGAGGCCGACCGCGTCATGGGGCGCTACATCCGGTCCGGACCGGAATGAAACCGGCCGCGGGCGATCTCCCTACGCGGCCGCCAGCGCGATGTACCCGACGATGAAGACCAGGACGATCATGATCGTTCCCCCGGTCACGGCCTCGAGTTCCTCGTCGGTC
>CALMZW010000073.1 GCA_937870605.1 uncultured Synergistaceae bacterium | reverse complement strand
GTGTTGAGCACGGCCTGATCGGTCTTCGCCCTGTGCAGCATGGCGTGGATGAAGTCGACCGAACTGCTCGCCTGCCCCTCGCGGCTTTTTGCGAACGCGAGGCTTTCTTCTCGGAGTTCCGCCCTGGGGAAGCCGATTCGTTCGTCGATTTCCCTTCCGCCTTCCCAAACTCCTTCCGGATTTTTGTCGAAGAGCATCGCGTAGCTGATGTTCATTGAACCCATACCCCAGATAACATAGAGCTGTTCTTTGGTTTTACAGGCGATGATATCCCGGAGCGGAAGAAGAAGATCCTCGTTCCACGAAAGACCGACGTCCTTCATGGTGTCGAAGAGCGCGAAGAGCTTCTTCATCTCTTCCGGATTCATTACCTTGACCAGATGCTCGTACGCGGCGTCGAGAGTCTCTTCCTTGCTCTTTTCGGCAGCCGATGCTCCGGAGGCACTCAGGAGCGCGAGGATGATCACAACCGTCAGTACATAAAAAGCTTTTTTCATACCAGTCTCTCCTTCCCTTGTCTTTCTTTATGCTGTCCGAAATTGTTCACTACACCATGTGTGCTTTTCGCCGTCCTGTTTCCCGCTCCCTTCATTTTTATCGTTTCCGGGGATTCCGTTCCTCGTTGAGAACGAGTATGACATGGAAACCCCTCATTTTCAAGGAAACGCCAAATCCAACATATTGCAGGTAAAGAGTATGAGAGTATGCCTCGTGGCGCGCGTGCAACGACGGCTCTTGACATTATGCATACTGCGTCCTATGATGAATCTACACTACGGATAAATAATCCATGGAGCGAAATGAATGATGGAAAACAGCGGCATCAGAGTTATTTCCCGTGCATTTTCACTCCTTGTGCATCTGGCGCAGGAGCGGCGTCCTCTCGGCATCTCGGAGATAGCGGAGGCGGTTTCGCTTCCCAAGGCCACAGTCTACAGAATCCTGGACAGCCTTGAAAGCGAACGCGCAGTGATGAACCGGGGCGGCGAGTACGAACTTGGCCCCGTCTGTCTGATGCTGGCCGACGCGTACCGCAGTCAGACCGGGTTCGCCGAGGCGGCGCGTCCGCACCTCCGCGCGCTGCGGGACGAGACGAAGGAGACGGTCCACCTCTTCGCTTACGAGCGGGGTGAATTTTACTACCTTGATAAGCTCGAAAGCCCCTATCAGGTGCGTATGCACTCCCGCATCGGGGCGAAGGCGTCGCTTTTCCGTCTCTCGGCGGGGAAGGCGCTTCTGGCGCGCCTCTCTGCCCTCGAAATGAACGAGATTGCAGAGGCGGTTCCGGACGAGGTTGCGGCCGAGTTTCCCGAGATCCTTTCGAGGGGGTTCGCCGTGGACAACGAGCAGAACGAACGGGGGCTGCGCTGCGTCGGCGCGGCGGTCTTCGACAGGAACGGACGTCCGTTGGGAGCGGTGAGCGTCTCGGCTCCCGTCTACCGTTTTCCCCTGGAACTGGTCGAAAGCTATGGACAACTTGTGAAGCGGACGGCCGAGGCGATCGCCGGGAGCGCGGATATTCTCTTCCCTGCGGCCGCCGGCGGCGTTGCGCGTGCAGGGAAGAGTAAAGGGCGTCTATCGTCCGGCACGGCGCCGGTCGAGGAATGATCTACCAGAGAACGTTTTTCTACAGAAGGAGGAAAAAGAGATGATCAAAACAAACAAGCTCGTCATGATTCCCGGTCCCAACCCGGTGGTCCGCTCCATCCAGGACCAGATGGCCCGCGAGACGGTCGCCTTCGGCGACGCCGCGTTCGTCAAGGACTTCTCGGAGGTCATCGCCGATCTGAAGGCTATGTGGCGCTGCGACGGAGAGGTCTTCGTCGTTGCCGGTTCCGGCACAATGGGGATGGAGATGGCCATCGCGAACACGACGAAGCGAGGCAACAACGTCCTCATCTGCTCCAACGGCTACTTCGGCGACCGCTTCATCGATATGTGTACCCGCAAGGGGCTGAACACCGATGTTCTCGCCGCGGAGTGGGGATCTTCCGTCACGCCGGAATCGGTGGAGAAGGCGCTTGCCTCGAAGCAGTACCAGGTGGTCACAGTGACGCACGTGGAAACCTCCACAGGAGCGGAAGCTCCCATCGCCGCCATCGGCGAGGTGATGAAGAAGCATCCCGAGATCATCTACATCGTGGACGGCGTGGCGGCCTCCGGCGGCGCGGAGCAGTACATGGACAGCATGGGGATCGACGTCGTGCTCTCCTGTACGCAGAAGGCGTTCGGCGTGGCCCCGGGCCTCACCATGGTCTGGGCGAGCAAGAAGGCGATGGAGAAGCGCGCGACGCTCGGCGCGATTCCCGAGTCGTACATCGACTTCGACAAGTGGCTTCCCGTCATGCACGATCCCTCGAAATACTGGGGAACGC
>CALMZW010000072.1 GCA_937870605.1 uncultured Synergistaceae bacterium | reverse complement strand
TCGCCGCGGCGTTGAAGATCTTCAGCATCGACGACGGCTGGAGCGATCCCCAGCGGTTCGCGACGCGGAAGGCGTTCGTTGCGTCGGTCATCGCGGCGGCCTTCAGTTCGCCGCGGCCTTCGCGACGAGGACGCGGAACTCCTGTTCGTTCAGGTCGCGCTTGCGCTCGATCGACAGCGCCTTCACGAGTTCGAGCAGGTCGCGCTCCCGGTCCTCGGGGATCGAGAGCCCCGTCTTTTCGAGCCAGTAGCGGATGTTGTCCTTGCCGCTCTTCTTGCCGACGTAGAGGACGGGTTCCTGTTGTCCCGTCAGCGAGTAGTGGTACGGGAGCATGATGAGCGGGTTTTCCTTCTTCGCGTTGGTCCAGAGGCTCGACGGAAGTCCCGTCTCCCAGCCGAAGAGCTTGTCGCCGACGACGGGCTTCGTCGGGGGCACGGGGAAGTTCGAGAGCCGCGCGACGAGTTCGGAAAGCTCCTTGAGCTTTTCGAGCCGGATGCCGGTCGCGCGTCCGTAGAGCGCTTCGAGCGAGAGGGCGACGGGTTCGAGTCCCGCGCTGCCGGCCCGTTCGCCGATGCCGTTCACGGTGACGTGCGCGACGGACGCGCCCGCCGCGAGGGCAGCGAGCGTCGTCGCGACGCCGAGGTCGTAGTCGCTGTGGAAGTGCGCCTCGATGGGGAACGCGAAACGCTCCCGGAGCTTGCGCACCGTGAAGGCCGCGCCCTCGGGGGAGAAGGTCCCGAACGTGTCGACGAGCGCGAGCGAGTCGATGTGTCCGCCCTCGGCGACGGCCTGGACGAAGTCGAGGAGGTAGTTCAGCTCCGCGCGCGATCCGTCGGCCGGGAAGAACGTCACGAAGAGTCCGAGTTCGTGGGCCGCCTTCGTCGCCTCGACGCACGCCGCCACGGCCTGTTCGGGCGTCCACTTCTTGCCGTAGCGGAGCATCTGCTCGCTGCCGATGATCTCGCAGATGACCCCGTCGACGCCGAGGCTCTTCGCGAGTTCCATGTCCTTCACCATCGAGCGGCAGAAGCAGAACGTCTTCGCCTTCGATCCGTCGGGCAGCGTGAGGCCCAGGCCCGCGATCTCGCGGATCGCGTCGGCGTCCTCGGCCGATCCCGCCGGAGTCCCCGCTTCGATCCGGTGAACGCCGGCCTCGGCGAGCTTCTTTGCGATCGCGACCTTGTCGCCGCGCGTGAAGATGATCCCCGGCTGCTGCTCGCCGTCACGGAGCGTCGTGTCGAGGATCTCGATGCGTTCGGGGAAGTGAAGCCCCTTCGTCACCTCGGGTTCGTAATTCGCGGGGGAGACCCACCATTTGCCGTCTTCTCTGTAGCCCATTCGTCAGTTCCTCCTTCAGATGTTCTATTCGATACGGATCCGGGCGTCGGCGACGACGAAACGGTCTCCGTCCCAGATGAGGGGATTCACGTCGAGTTCCGCGATTTCGGGAACGTCGAGCACCAGACGCTGCACGTCGAGGATCAGGCCGCGCAGATCCGGAAGGTCGACGCCCTTCCGTCCCCGGTAGCCTTCGAGCAGAGGGAAGCACTGTAACTTCCGCAGCGAAGCGTCCGCGTCGCGTGCGTCGAAGGGGACGTGGAGGAGCCGGACGTCCTTGAAGACCTCGACGCCCACGCCGCCGTACCCGACGAGGACCGCGTGTCCGAGGACCGGGTCTCGCGTGACGCCGAGGATGAGTTCCAGCGCGTCGGGGCCGCGCCGGACCTGTTCCTGGACGAGCACGCCGCGCGCGCCCGGGAAGCGCGCGAACAGGCCGGAAACCGTCCGCTCCAGGGCCTCCGCGTCGGGGATGTCGAGGACCACGCCGCCGACGTCGGATTTGTGGAGGATCTCCGGGTGGTCGATCTTCGCGACCGCGGGGCAGCGGAATGTCTTCAAGGCGTCGCGGTCGCCGTCCGCGGCGATGAACGCGCTCTGCGGCGTCGGGAAGCCGTAAGCCGAAAGGAGTTCCATGCACCGCTCCTGGGGCAGGAACGTCCCTCTGTTTTCACCGGCGAGCGTCCGTCGTTCGGCGAGCGACAGCCCCGGTTTCACCGTATCGCGAGCGGCGGCCGCGAGAGACGCGGCGGACGGAGCCGCAGGCGCGTCGCCGGTCCGCATCAGGTGAAGCACGGATGCCGTCTGCTCCGGAAA
>CALMZW010000071.1 GCA_937870605.1 uncultured Synergistaceae bacterium | reverse complement strand
TCCTTCTTCAGCAGCGGATTGTAGCGATAGAGCGACCAGTACCCGGCCTCGACCGCCCGGCGCTCCTGGTCCTGCGATCGGCCCATGCCCGCGACGAGCCCGTGATTGATGCACGGCGCGTAGGCGATCACGAGCGACGCTCCGCGATACGCGTCCGCCTCGGCGAACGCCCGGAGTGTCTGGTTTCTGTCCGCGCCCATGGCGACCTGCGCCACGTAGACGTGACCGTAGGTGAGGGCCATCAGGCCGAGGTCCTTCTTGCCCGTTCGTTTGCCTCCCGCGTTGAACCCGGCGATGGCCGCGGTCGGCGTCGCCTTCGACGACTGGCCGCCCGTGTTGGAATACACCTCGGTGTCGATGACGAGAACGTTGACGTCCTCGCCCGACGCCAGGACGTGATCGAGCCCGCCGTACCCGATGTCGTACGCCCAGCCGTCGCCGCCGATGATCCAGAGCGACCGCTTCACGAGGAAGTCGCGCCGCTCCCAGATCCTGTTGAGCAGGACGTCGTCCCCCTTCCCGCGTTCCAGAAGCGCCGTCAGCACATCGGCGCGGGATCGCGCGGCGGAGGTCTCTTCCCGGTGTTCCATCCAGTCGATCATCGCCTTCTTCAGGTCGGCGTCGAGATCCTTCTGAAGCGCGTCCTTCACCTGAAGCGCCAGAAGCTCGCGGTTTTGCCTGGCGCCCAGGAAGATCCCGAGTCCGTATTCGCTGCAATCCTCGAAGAGCGAGTACCCGTATGCGGGACCATGCCCCCGCTCGTTCGTCCTGTACGCGATCGACGGGAAGCTGCCGCCCCAGACCGCCGTGCATCCCGCCGTATTGACGACGACCATCCGGTCGCCGAACAGCTGCGTGAGGAGCTTGACGTACGGCGTCTCGCCGCAGCCCGCGCACGCGCCCGAGAACTCGAGCAGCGGCCGCGCGAACTGGCTTCCCTTCACCGTTCTGGTCTGTTCTTCCGGCAGGGGTTTGTACGAGATCCGTTTCGATGCGAACGTCCACAACGCGGCGCCCCGCTCGCGAACGGCGTCGAGCGGCTTCATCGACAGCGCCGTCTCCGGCGCGGGACAGACATTGACGCATCCGCCGCACCCGGCGCAGTCCAGGACCGAGATAGAAAGGTGGAAGTCCTTCCCCGAGAACCCCCTCGCCGGGGCCGTCCGGAACCCGTCCGGCGCGCCTTCGGCTTCGCCCTCGTCGACGAGCAGCGGGCGGATGGCGGCGTGCGGACAGATGAACGAACACTGGTTGCACTGGATGCACTTCGTTGCGTCCCAGACGGGGACGTGCGACGCAACGCCTCGTTTCTCCCATTCGGTCGTTCCGAGCGGCATGAACCCGCGCTCGTGGCCCCGGAAGACGCCGACGGGAAGACTGTCGCCCTTCTGCGCCGTGACGGGAAGGACGACATCCCTGACAAAATCCGGCATGTCCGGGTCGGGACGCGTCGCTTCGTCCTTCGCCGTCTTCCATTCCTCCTTCACCGCGACGCGCACGAGATCCCGGACGCCGCGGTCGATCGCGGCGAAGTTCATGTCGACGACCTTCTGTCCCTGCTTGGAATAGCTTTCGGCGGCGGCCTCCTTCAAATACGCGACGGCGGCCTCGATCGGAAGGATATTCGCGATCTTGAAAAACGCCGCCTGCATGATCATGTTGATGCGCCCGCCGAGGCCGATTTCCTGCGCGATCCGCCCCGCGTCGATCGTGTAGAATTCGATTTCGCCCGCGGCGAGGGCGCGTTTCATCGATCCCGGAAGGCGGTCTTCGAGTTCGCGATCGCTCCACGCGCAGTTGAGAAGGAACTTCCCCTTCGGGCGCAGCCCTTCAAGCAGGTCGTACGCGCCGACGTACGATTGGTTGTGGCAGGCGATGAAATCGGCCGCGTCGATGTAATACGCCGACTCGATCGGGGAATGTCCGAAACGCAGATGCGATATCGTGACGCCGCCGGATTTCTTCGAGTCGTACGCGAAGTACGCCTGGGCGTACATATCCGTTCGGTCGCCGATGATCTTGATCGCGCTCTTGTTCGCCCCTACGGTGCCGTCGGAGCCGAAGCCCCAGAATTTGCACGCGATCGTCCCCTCGGGCGCCGAATCGACGGGGTCCGCGGGCGCCGGAAGGGACGTATGCGTCACGTCGTCGACGATGCCGACCGTGAACGCGTTCTTCGGCCGGTCCGATTTCAGGTTCTCGAACACCGAAACGACCATCGAGGGGTTGAAGTCCTTCGACCCGAGCCCATATCGGCCGCCGACGATGCAGGGCGACGTTCCGCAGTCGTAAAAGGCGCTCCGGACCTCGACATAGAGGGGTTCTCCCGCGGCGGCGTTCTCTTTCGTCCGGTCGAGGACGGCGATTTTTTCGACGCTTTCCGGGAAGGCGGCGCGAAGCCGTTCGGGAAGGAAAGGCCGAAAGACGCGGACGCAGACCAGGCCGACCTTCTCGCCGTTCGCGTTCATCCGGTCGACCGTCTCCCGTATCGTGCTGCACGCCGACCCCATCGCCACGATGACCCGGTCCGCATCCGAAGCGCCGTAATAGTTGAAGAACCCGTACTCTTTCCCGGTGATCCGGTTGATTTCGCCCATGTACCGGTCGATCACCGCGGGGAGCGCCTGGTAGTGCGGGTTGACGGACTCCCTGAGCTGAAAGTAGACGTCCGGATTGACGGTCGTGCCGCGAAGGTCCGGGTGATCCGGGTTCAGCGCGTCGTCCCTGAAGGACCGGACCGCGTCCTCGTCGACGAGCGCGCGGAGTTCGTCGTATTCCAGCACCTCGATCTTCTGGATTTCGTGGGACGTCCGGAATCCGTCGAAGAAATGGAGGCACGGGATGCGCGCGCTGATCGCCGTCAGGTGCGTAATCGCCGCGAAGTTCATCACGTCCTGGACGCTGTCCGAGGCGAAGATCGCAAACCCCGTCTGGCGTGTCGCCATAACGTCCTGATGCTCGCCGAAGATGCTCCACGCGTTGTTCGCGAGCGTTCGCGCGCTCACGTGAAAGACGGCCGGCAGCAGCTCTCCGGCGATCCGGTACATGTTCGGGATCATGAGGAGGAGCCCTTGCGACGCCGTGTACGTCGTGGCGTACGCGCCGCCCTGGAGCGCCCCGTGAACGACGCCGGCAGCCCCGCCCTCGGACTGCATTTCCATGATCTTCACGGGCTGTCCGAAGAAGTTCTTCCTCCCCTGCGCCGCCCATTCGTCGACGAGTTCCGCCATCGGCGACGACGGCGTGATCGGGAAGATCCCCGCAACTTCCGTGAACGCGTACGAAACGTACGCCGCGGCGGTATTTCCGTCCATGGTTTCCATTCTTCGTTTCGGCATGGATTCTGTCCCCTTCTCCTGTGATTTGACGGTCTGCCGTACTGTATTCCGCGTCACCCGGCCTTCGCGCACCCCGGGCCGACGAGTTCGCTGCATCCCCCCGCGAGGGGCCGGACCTCTATTTGTGCGGCGATACGCTCCCGGATCGCCGGGACGTGCGAGATCACGCCGATGAGCTTGCCGTTCCCGCTCAGGCCCGCGAGTGTCTGGAGGGCCGTTTCGAGCGCGTCTTCGTCGAGCGTGCCGAAGCCTTCGTCGAGAAAGAGCGAGTCCACGCGGACCTTTCTGCTCGCCATCCGCGAAAGCCCAAGCGCAAGCGTGAGGCTGACGATGAAGCTTTCCCCGCCCGAGAGGTTTTTCACGGACCGTATCTCCCCCGCCTGCCAGGCGTCCCGGACGTTGAGTTCCAAGGGCTGCTCCGCGTCCCTGACGAGCAGATAGCGGTCGGACATCTGCCGGAGCTGCCGGTTCGCGAGGTCGATCATCCGCTCGAAGGTCAACGCTTGCACAAAGTTCCGGTATTTCCATCCGTCGGCCGAGCCGATGAGGCCGTGCAGCGCGTCCCACCGCGAACATTCCGCCTTTTGCGCGTCGCGCGCGCGAAGCCGCTCCCGCTGCAGCTCCAGCGCCTCGTCGTTGTCGTCCAGCTTCTGGCGGATGCCTCCAAGTTCCTGCTGCAAGCGCCTCAGATGCTCGCCCATCCCGGCCGTTTCCGCATCGAGTTCCGCTTTCGACTGCTCCGTCATCCGCTTCCGCCGCTCGTTTTCCAGAGCGTCCGTTTTTTCCCGGTGTTGCGCGTCGAGCCCCGCCTGCTCCTGCGCGAGGGCGTCCGAGCATTCGGACAGAGCGTTCCGTTCTTCCCGCGGCATGCACGCGGCGCGAAAATCCGCTTCGTCCGAAAAACCGTTCGCATGAAGCCGGAACGAAAAGGCCTCCGCGGCCGCATGAAGCGCCCCGCTTCGCTCCCGGATCGCCTTCCCGAGCGACTCCCCGCGGCGCAACAGATCGTCGCGCTCGCGTTCGGCGCGCCGCAGGGCGTCGAGCGCATCCCGATGCCCCCGCTCGGCGTCTTCGAGGGCGATCCGGAGTCGTTCTTCCTCGTGGTCGGGACTTCTCTCCCCGAAAAGCTCCCGTCGCTCCCGCATCAGGAGGTCCCGGATTCCGGCGAGACTGTCCCGCTCCCCGCGGGTCCGCTCGATATCCGCGCACAGGCGTTCCAGCCGTTCGTCGCGATTGCGGATGTCCGCTTCGAGGCGCGCGGCGCGATCCTCAAGTTCCCTTCGCCGCCGCTCCCGATCCCTCCAGGCGATGCGTCGCGCGTCGAGAAGCGCGTCGATCGCGTCCATGGAGTCCGCCGTCAGCTCTCCCGCTCCCCAGGAGGCGACATCATTCGCCGCTTCGGCGAGAAGGCGGTCGGACTCCTCCGCGGCGGCGCGGACATCTTCGTCGGCGCGATCGAGGGCCCTGTGCGCCATGTCCGCTTCGTGAACGGCTTTCTGCGCGTCGCGCTCCAGCCGGTTCCAGGCGTCGAGCGCCGTGTCGCGCGCGTCGCGGGCGCGCGCGAACGCCGTTTCCTTTTCTTCGGCCGAGCGCAACGCCTCTTCCGACGCGCGAAGCGCTTCTCGGGCTTTCTGAAGCAGGCAGGCGCCCCCGTTTGAAAGGATGCCGTCTTCGGGCGCCCGAACTTCCGGCGGCAGGGACGCCAATCGTTCGCCGATGCGCGCCCGGCTTTCGGCGATCTCCCCTTCGAGTTCTTTCAGGCGCTCCCCGCTGCGCCGGATGTCACCCAGGACCTCCGCATCGCGGACGCGAAGGTCGGCAAGGCGCGTTTCGGCCTTCTTGCGATCCTTTCCGACTGCGCGCAGCATCGCCCCGATTTCGTCGGAAGCGCCGGAAGGTACGTCGTCCGCAACGGACGCGTAGGGATGCGTCACGGCCCCGCAGAGCGGGCACGGCTCTCCGTCCGCAAGACGCGCCCTCGCCTCCGCGTACGACTCCGCAGCGCGAAGGCGCATCTGCTCCGATTCAAGGCGTTCCCGCTCGCTCTCGCAGACCGACAGTGCTTCGACGGCTTCGGGAATTTCGCGCGCAAGACGTTCCCGTTCGACGCCGAGCGATTCGAGAAGGGGCGATACGTCCGCCGCTTTTCGCCGGGCGTCGGTGTGCGTGCGCGCGTCGTCTGCGATCCGCTCCGCGACGGCCGCGCGTTTTCCGGCGTCGGAAAACGCCTGCCGCATCTGCGGAAGCGTCCGTCCCGCAAGGGCTGCGTCCAGCTCACCCCCGGCGTCGACGACGGCGCGATCAAGTTCCTCGATGGCGCGTCTCGACGCCGAAAGCGCCGCCTTTCGTTCTTCGCTCGAAGAAAGCGCCGTCGCGTATTGTTTTTCGGCTTCGAGGCGCTCCTGCGTTTTTGTCCCAAGGCGCGCCCTCGCCTCCCGGAACGCGTAGAAACGGCTTCGTACGGCGCCGAGTCGCTCGGAAAGCGCTTCGTCCGCGGCGTTTTCGGCCATATACGCAACGACGGCGTCGAGGGACGACCGAACGTCTCCGAGCGCGGCGCGATCCGTTTCGTTCCGGGCCAGAAGTTCTCCGGACTCCGCTTCCATCGCGGACAGCGCATCGGCCGCTTTGCGGATCGGCGCATCCCGTTCCGCGATCCGGACATCGAGATCGCGAACCTTCCGAAAGACCGGGACGCGCTCCTGCTGCTCCGCCTTCGCCGAAAGGAACGCCTCGTCGCTCCGTTCGGAATTGCGCTGCGCATGCGTCACGTCGTCTTCGAGTCCGGGCAGGGTCACGCGGCATTCTTCCGCGGCGCGCTCGTCCGCCTCCTGATCCCGGCGCAGGGACGACAGCGCTTCGTACGCTCCTTCGAGCTCCAGCGCGCGCATGGCGCGTTCGAGGCGCAGGAGGTCCGGCCGGAACGCCTCTCTTCGGGCGGAGAGGTCGTCGCGTTTGCGCGCGAGCGATTCCAGCTCCCCCTCGAGTCGCTGCACCCCTTCGAGCCACGCGAGCGCCCGCGACTTCGTTTCGAGGAGCGCTCCGGCCGCAGCCGTTTCTCGTTCCTTTTCCGCCAGCGCCGCTCTCAGCGTCCGTTCCTCGTCCTCGCCGAGAAGGCGCATTGCCGAAAGCTCCGCGCCGAGCACGTCGAGTTTTTTCTGTTCCTGCGCGCGCCGTTCGTGAACCCGCTTCGAGATGTCGCTGTACACTTCCGTCCCGGTGATCTGCTCCAGGATGGGGGCGCGTTCGCCCGGAGACGCCTTGAGAAACGCGGCGAATCCGCCCTGCGCCAGAAGCATCGAGCGCGTGAACCGCTCGAAATCCATTCCCGTCGCTTGTTCGATCCTTTCGGCCACGCCTCGCAGTCTGGATTCCAGGATCTTCCCCGTGACGGCGTCGGAAAGTTCGTGCTTCGGCGCCTGCAACTCCCCGTCCGGCCTGTTCCTGGCGCGGTTCTGGCTCCAGCAGCAGCGGAAACGGCGGTCGCCCGTCGCGAAGGTCACTTCCGCGAAGCACTCCCCGGTCCGCCGCGACATGATTTCATTCGCGCCCTTCGTGACCTTGTCGAGGCGAGGGGTCCGTCCGTAGAGCGCGAGGCAGATCGCGTCGAGGATCGTCGTCTTGCCGGAACCCGTCGGGCCCGTGATCGCGAAGATCCCGTCCGACGCATACGCGGCGTTCGTGAGGTCGATGTTCCATTCTCCCGCGAGAGAGTTCAGGTTTTTGAACCGCACGTCGAGAATCCGCATCGTCCGCCCCCTACTCCGCAAAGACGTCGTCTTCCCGGAGGGAGACGAGCGTCTCGCGGTACGTCCGTTCAAGCTCGGGCCGCTGTTCTGCCGGAACGCAGTTCGCGTCCAGGCAGCGGGAGAAGACCTCGTATTCGTCGAGTTCCGCGAGGGTTTCCCCGTCGTCTCCCCCGACGAGCGCGCTTTCGGCCGTTTTTCCGCTCCGGATGCGCAGGATGTCCAGCTGCGACCCGCGGGTCGCCTCGTCGAAGCGCTCCCGAAGGTCCGGGACGGTATGGGCGTCGTCGCAGACCGCTTCGATCCAGGCGGATTCGCCCGCGGCCTTCATCTCGAAGAGGCGCGACGCGATCGCGTCCCAGTCGCCGCAGATCCGTTCGAGCCGCCGGAAGCGGGGGACCGGAAGCACGCGCACCGAGGCGGGGCCGGACGGCGGAATTTCGACGAGGCAGACGCTCTTTTGCTGCTCCGCCTCCCCGAACCCCATCGGCAGCGGGGCGCCGCTGTAGCGCACGCGGTCGGACCCGCCGATCCTCTGGGGGCTGTGGAGATGTCCGAGCGCGACGTAGGCGAGATCCTCCGGGAAGATGTCCGCTCCGACCCGAGCAAGGGATCCCACATAGAGATTGCGGACCCCGTCGCCTTCGACCGTCCGGCCGCCGGCCGCGAAGAGATGCCCCATAGCGACGGCCGGAACGCCGCGCGCCAGCTCCCGCGCACGACCGCACACGGTCTCGTAATGCGACGCGATGCCGTCCGTGAGCTTGCGTTCCTTGTCCTCGAGGCTTTCGCCCGCTTCGACGCAGCGGATGTCCCTGTCCCGGAGGTACGGAACGGCGCAGACGACGAGTTCGTCCGCGCCCGATTCGTCTTTGAGAACGAGCGCCTCGTCATCCGGAGATCCGGTTATGGAGCCGACGATGTGGACGCCGAATTCGAGGAGCAGTTCGCGGGGCGCGTTCAGGAAGGACGGGGAATCGTGGTTCCCCGCGGTGATCACGGCGTGGCGACAGCATGAGGCGGCGATGCGGCGCAAAAAACGGTAGTAGAGTTCCTGCGCGCGGTTGCCGGGGGCGATCGAGTCGAAGACGTCTCCCGCGACGAGCAGGACGTCGGCGCGTTCTCTTTCGATCGCGTCGCCGAGCCACCGGAGAAAGGCCTCCGCCTCGTCGTGGCGCTTTCTTCCGCAGAGCGTGCAGCCGAGGTGCCAGTCGGAGGTGTGAAGGAGCTTCAACGTCCGCGACGATTCGCTCATGAACGATTCCCCTTCCCCGGCCCCGAAGCGTCGGGACCTGTCGGTCGCCTGCGCGGGTCAGACTTCCCGGAACCCCGTTTCCTGCAGGAGTTTTTTCATGTCGTCGGGAACGGGAGCCGTGAAGGTCATCCCGGAAAGATGGTCGACCGGAGGTCGCAGTTCGCCGAGAAAGATCTTCCAGGCGTGCAGCAGCGGCCGTTTCGCGCCGCGCTTTTTCCAGTCGTTGTTCACGTCGTGGAAGCCGTACTTTCGGTCGCCGAGGATCGGGCATCCGACGTGCGCCATGTGAACGCGCGCCTGGTGCGTCCTTCCGGTGACGAGTTCGATCTCCACGAGCGCGAGTCCGCCTGAACGCTCGAGCGTGCGGTAGCGCGTGCAGGCGTTCTGTCCCGTCGGATCGACGCGGACCGTGTTCGTCTCCGGATCCTTGAGCAGCGAGGCCGTAACGCTTCCCTCCCCCTGGGGCGAGCCGGAGACGATGGCGAGGTAGGTCTTGTCGAGCAGGCGCTCCCGGAACACGCGTTCGAGTTCCCGCTGCGCCCGGCCCGAAACCGCGACGATGAGAACGCCCGTCGTGTTCCGGTCGAGACGATGCACGGCCGCGGGAGGAAAGGGCGCATCCGCGCTTTCGCGGGGAAGCGCGGCGCGCATGGCCTCCACGCGGCGCAGGACGGAATCGCCGTCCTTCACGTCCGGTTGGACGAGAAGATCCACGGGTTTGTTCACCACCCAGACGGATTCGTCCCGGTAGAGCACGTCAAGACACAACGCAGCCGCGTACTGCGGGATGGGCGGACGCTCGTCGGGAGCCTCCCACGGGACGATGATTTCCTGCCCCGCCGCGACGCGGGAGGCCGCATCGGCCTTCCGTCCGTCGAGGCGCACGGCCCCGGTGCGCAGGCTCCGCATGATGTTTCCGAGCGGAACGGCGGGCCAGATCGTGCGGAGCAGCCGGTCGAGCCGCCGGCCGTCGTGGTGGTCCGAGACGATCAGGCGGAAGGTCACTCCCGCCACTTCCAGAAGCGACGGCCCGCGGAATAGCTGAAGTCCGTGATCCCGTCGGAATCGTCGTCGAGCTGGTCGACGGCGTTTTTCCAGCAGTAGAGGCGGAAGTCGAGTTCGTCGGCCGAGGAGACGATCATGGCCTCGGGCGTCGCGGGCAGCGCGGGGGAACCGAATTCCTTGCTGCCGTGGTGGCTTATCAGGATATGCCCGAGCGCAAGACGCAAGCGTTCCTCCAGGCCGAACGCCTCCGCGAGTCGGTCGAACCGGGCGTACCCGAGCGCGACGTGGTCGATGACGGTGCCGGGGACCGTCATCTGCGGCATCGGAGACAGGCGGTAGGCGTCGAGCTTGCCCAGGTCATGAAGCAACGCCCCCGCCGCGACGATCCCCCGGTCAACGGGGTACCCCGACGCGATGGATGCGTCGGCCGTCGCGACGGCGTTCCGGGCCACGGAGATCGTGTGTTCCAGCAATCCGGCCGTGTAGGCGTGGTGATGGGACACGGCGGCCGGAAAGGATTCGAAATCCCTGCGGATCCCGTCGCTCTCCAGGACGCTGCGCACGAACGCCTCAAGCTCCCCGCACTGCCCGAGGATTTCGTCGAGCCCTTTCAGCAGCGTCTCGACCGGGATCGGGGATCTCTGGACGAACTCGTGCGGCGGGTACTTCTCCTGATCCACGAAATAGACGATGTTAAAATTGTATTGCAGTTTGTCGTTGAATTCGGAGACCTGCCCCCGGAGTCCCAGGCTCCTGCCGTTCATGCCCTTCGCAAGATCCGAGGTCAGCGGATCGACGTCCGTGCTTCCGCCGTCCCGGACATCCTTCCAGACTCCGTTGCTCCACACGCGGCCCTCCAGGGAGCCCGTTTCGTCCATGACCGTGATCGTCCAGTAGGGGCTGCCCTTCTTGTCCCTGCGTTGCGTGGAGGCCATGACAACGCCGATGGTATCGAATTTTGCATCCTTTGAAAGCTGTCGAACTTCCGCAGTCGTCTTTCGCGCCGGTTCCGCCACTCCAGGTCTCCTTTACGCGCCGTATTTCGCGAGTCGCCCGGCGTGGGCGAGCATGAGTCCCATGAGGGACGGTCCCGGGATCTTCCCGAGGGAACCGAGGACGCAGGAACGCTCCCCGAACGTCGAGGACATCCCGAAGCGCGTGTACGGGCTCGCAAGGAGCACCGGCACGGTGTGCCACGAGTGGCCGGACATGACGCTCGGCGTGCTGTGGTCTCCGGTGATCGCGAGGACATCCGGGTTCAGGGCCGTGAGCTTCGGCAGCAGCGAGTCGACCTGTTCGACGACCTTCTTCTTGGCGTCGTAGTTTCCGTCCTCGCCGCGGCTGTCGGTGTACTTCACGTGGACGTAAAAATAATCGTACCGGTCCCATACCCTCCCGAGCGTCTCGAACAGCTCGTCGAGCGTCGTCCCCGCCTCGGCGACGTCCATTCCCACAAGCCGGGAGAGCCCCTTGTACATCGGATAGGTCGCGATCGCGACGGGCGAGACGCCGTAGAGCTTTCCGAGCGTCGGGATATCCGGCGCGGACGAGAAGCCGCGAAGCAGGCACGCGTTGGCTTTCGGCTCGTCCCCGAGAACCTCCGAGACGCGCCGGATGAAGGCGTTGGTTACAGCGGCCGTCCGCTCTCCATCGGGAGCCGAGGGCGCCGCCCATTTCATCGGAAGGCCCTCCTTCTGCGGGTCCGCGTCGGCGACATGCTCCGACAATCCGGGACCGGAGAAGATCACGACGAACCGGTGCTCCAGTCCGGCGTGGAAGGTCACGCGGACGCCGTCGATCGCGGGGATGGCCTCCGACAGCTTCCTGACGATGCGTCCGCTTTCCGCGGTGGGGATGCGCCCGGCGCGCCGGTCGGTGATGACGCCCCCCGCGTCGCGGGTGCAGAAATTCCCGCGGGCGCAGACGTCGCCGGGCCCGAGAACGGCTCCGACGCCGAGGGCTTCCAGGATGCCGCGACCGATGGCGTATTCCAGCGGATCGTATCCGAAAAGCGAGAGATGCCCGGGACCGCTCCCGGGCGTGATTCCGACATCCACCATTTCGAGAACGCCCAGATCGCTCCTGGACGCGAGTTTGTCGAGGTTCGGCTTTTGCGCCGCCTCGAGTTCCGTCCGGCCGGATTTATCGGGCAGACCGCCGATGCCGTCCATAACGAGAAGGACCATCTTGCGATCCTTGCATGCGTCCGGGGCAGGGCGAAGAGCCAGTTTTTCGAGAAGTTCCATGCGAGCGCTCACGGTCGCCACCTCCTTGATTTTTCCACGCAGGCATTATACATCCTTCGTCACGTGGAATGCTTCTTTGAAATTTGCTGAATACACAACGCACAACGGAATATTAATCTGTTTGTGATACTATGTTCTCAAGGTCCATATTATACCGATAAGGGGGACGTCGTTTTATGGTCAAGAGTTCGAACAGAGTTCTGGCGATGCAGTCTTCTCCTATCCGCCGCCTGATCCCGTACGCGGACGAGGCGAAGGCCAAGGGAAAAAAGGTGTATCATCTGAACATCGGTCAGCCCGATATCAAGACCCCTCCCGCATACTTCGAAGCCATCCGGAAGTTCAGTCTCGATGTGGTCGCCTACGCGACGTCACAGGGAAACAACGACCTCCGGGACGCCATGTGCGCCTACTACAAGGAATGGAACATCAACCTCAAACGCGATGACATTCTCGTCACGAACGGCGGCAGCGAAGCGCTCATGTTCGCGTTCATGGTCATGTGCGACCCCGGCGACGAAGTCCTCGTCCCGGAACCATTCTACGCCAACTACAACGCCTTTTCGCAGTGCGTGAACGTCACCATCAAGCCGATCACGACGAAGGCGGAGGACGGGTTCCATCTTCCCTCGAAGGAAGCGATGGAAAAACTCATCACCCCGAAGACCCGCGCCTTCCTCGTCTCCAATCCCGGAAACCCGACCGGAACGATCTACACCGAGAAGGAAATGCAGGATCTCGCGGATCTCGCAAAGAAGCACGACATGTTCATCGTCGCGGACGAAGTCTACCGCGAGTTCGTCTACGACGGGCTGAAGTACAAGAGCTTCGGCCACATGGAAGACATCGCCGACCGGGTCATCATCATCGACTCCGTCTCCAAGCGCTACAGCGCCTGCGGCGCGCGCGTCGGCTGCTTCGCCTGCCGGAACAAGGACATCATCGCGAACGTCCTGAAGCTCTGCCAGGGCCGCCTGTGCATCTCCACGCTCGAGCAGGTCGGAGCTGCGGCGCTCTACTCCACCCCGAAGTCCTACCTCGAAGAGGTCAACAAGGAATACGTCTCCCGAAGGGACACGCTCTACAAGGCCCTGAAGCAGATGCCCGGCGTGGTCTGCGAGGAACCCAAGGGCGCCTTCTACGTCGTCGTCAAACTTCCCGTGGATGATGCCGAGAAGTTCGTCATCTGGATGCTCCAGCACTTCGACGTCAACGGCGAGACCATGATGGCCGCCCCCGCCGAGGGCTTCTACGCGACCAAGGGACTCGGCAAGAACGAGTTCCGTCTGGCGTACGTCCTGAAGAACGAAGACCTCGTCAAGGCCATGAACATTCTCAAACTCGGACTCGAGGCCTATCCCGGCCGCGTCGAAGCCATCGCGACCCGCTAGTCTCTCTTCCCGCAATGCACAGCGCCCTCTTCGGCGGGAATCGCCGGAGAGGGCTTTTTGCATGCGGCGGAGCGGTCCATTTCTCCGCCGGCCGGCAGTCGCCGATCGTTCATATCTGTGGTAGCATAACGCAGCTTCCCCCTGTATTTTCGCGGGAGGAGACGGCACGTAAAGGAGCGCGAAAGAGACATGCTGAAAGTCAGGGAATCGTTGGGGAAGGACGTCGGACGCTGCCTGGCCCGGATGGACCCCCAGGATATGATCAAGTACGGGGTCTCGGAAGGGCAGATCGTCGAGATCGAGGGAATCTCCCAGTCCGAGAACAGACGCCGCACTCCGGTGCGCGTTCTCTCGTGCGATTCGGAGGAGCGCGGCAAGCAGATCATCCAGATCGACGGCGTCACCCGCGATAACGCGGGCGTGGCCATCGACGACAAAGTGTCGGTGCACAAGATCGACCATCACTTCGCGGGGAGCATCACGCTGCGCCCGCTGACGACGATGGCTCTTCTCGAAAAGGAGCGCGACGCGCGGTATATCGGCTCGCTCCTCGAGGGCATGCCCGCGATGACCGGGGATCGCGTCCGGCTCGTGCTCTTCGGCACCCGTGTCGTGGACTTCCGCGTGACCGATACGACGCCCGACGGCACGGTGATCGTGAGCAGCTCGACGGCCGTCAACGTGGAAAAGGTCCAGGGCGCGAAGCGCGCCGCGAAAATTTCCTACGAGGACATCGGCGGTCTCGGGTCGCAGATCCAGCGGATTCGCGAGATGATCGAACTGCCGCTGCGCTTTCCGCAGGTCTTCGACCGCCTCGGCGTCCAGCCGCCGAAGGGCGTGCTGCTCTACGGCCCCCCGGGGACCGGCAAGACCGTCATCGCACGCGCCGTCGCGAACGAGACGGACGTCTACTTCACGCACATCTCCGGTCCGGAAATCATCGGCAAGTTCTACGGCGAGAGCGAGGAGCGCCTGCGGAACGTCTTCGAGGAGGCGCAGTCGCACGCGCCGTCGATCATCTTCATCGACGAGATCGACGCCATCGCGCCGAAACGCGAGGAGATGGGCGGCGAGAAGCAGGTCGAGCGGCGCGTCGTGGCGCAGCTTCTGGCGCTGCTCGACGGACTGGAATCGCGCGGACAGATCGTGGTCATCGGCGCGACGAACATCCCGAACACGCTCGACCCGGCGCTCAGGCGTCCGGGCCGGTTCGACCGGGAGATCGCCATTCCGATCCCCGACAAAAAGGGGCGCTATGAAATCCTCCAGATCCACAGTCGCGGGATGCCGCTCGCGCCCGACGTCGACCTGCACCGTCTCGCCGAGATCACGCACGGCTTCGTCGGCGCGGACCTCGAGGCGCTCACGAAAGAGGCCGCGATGGCGAGCCTGCGCGAGATCCTCCCGCATATCGACATGGAAATGGCCGAGATCCCCTATGACCGACTGCTCTCGATGGACGTCCGGATGGAGCATTTCATCGATGCGCTGAAGGAGATCGAGCCGTCGGCGATCCGCGAGGTCTTCGTCGAGGTTCCCGACGTGACGTGGGCTGACGTCGGCGGACTCGAGGACATCAAGGACGAGCTGCGCGACGCGGTCCAGTGGCCGTTGCAGCACCCGGACGTCTTCGAGAAGTACGACATGACGCCCACGAAGGGCATCCTCCTCCACGGGCCGTCCGGCACGGGAAAGACGCTTCTCGCGAAGGCGCTTGCCCGCGAGAGCGGCGTGAACTTCATCTCCGTAAAGGGGCCGGAATTGATGTCAAAGTACGTCGGAGAGAGCGAGCGCGCGATTCGCGAGGTGTTCCGGACCGCAAAACAGGCGTCTCCGTCGATCCTCTACTTCGACGAGATCGAATCGCTTGTCCCCGTGCGCGGACGCGACTCCGGCGCCGGAGCGAGCTTCACGGAGCGCGTCATCAGCCAGTTCCTCGCGGAGATGAACGGCATCGAGGAGTTGCGCGGCGTTATCGTCCTCGCAACGACGAACCGGATCGACCTCGTCGACCCGTCGTTGCTCGCAGGCGGGCGGTTCGACCTCGTCATGGAGCTGCCGATGCCCGACGAGGAGGCGCGGCGGCGCATCTTCGCGATTCACCTCCTGAAGAAACCCGTCTCGCCCGACGTGAATACGGAGGAACTTGCGCGAAAAAGTTCGGGGTTCTCGGGCGGCGACATCGCGTTCGTCTGCCGAAAGGCCGCGATGCTCGCGCTTCGCGAGGCGCTCAAGAGCGGCGGAGAGGTGATCCCGCTGCTCGAATGGCGACACTTCGACTCGGCCATGGAGATTCTCGGCCGCCACGAACAGATCAAGACGCTGACGGGATTCTAGCCGTCTTCCCGTCGCATGCGAGCAAAGGGGCTCCGTCCTGTGAATGAGGACGGAGCCCTTTTTTTTCATCGTCATCGTCCGTCCGGATTCACTCGCGAACGTTGAGCATCGGCGTGTCGTCGTCTCCTGCCGTTCCTTCGTCCTCGACCGGTTGATCGTCCGACGTCTTCCCGGGAGGAACGAGATCCGCGCTCAGCGTCGCGGGACGTTTGCTCTCGCCGTACAGCATCCGGTACACGCGCAGGTTCGCCATGACGCGCCGGACGTATCCGCTCGTTTCCTTATACCCGACTTCCTCCATCCAGCGGTCCAGCGGCATGGCCTCGTTTCCCTCGATCCAGCGCTTCGCCGCTCCCGAGCCCGCATTGTACGCGGCCGCGGCCCATTCGACCCGTTTGAGGTTCCGCAGGAGCCGCGCGATGTGCGAGGTCCCGAGAAGGATGTTCATTTCCACGTCGTAGAGCGATTCGATCTTGACGCCGAGGGCCTTCGCTTCGCCCCGGGCCGTCGCCGGCATGAGCTGCATCAGGCCGGTCGCTCCCACCCAGCTTCGGGCCAGCGGGTCATAGGCGCTCTCCTGCCGCATGATCGCCCATACCAGGCATTCGTCCACAAGGAAACGCGACGCCGTCGTACGGACGACATCCGCGAACGCCTGGGGATAGAGCATTTGCAGCCCCTTGCGGTAAATCGCGTCCCCGCCGGTGAGAAGCCGCGAGATGCGCGCAGCCGCCGAGTACGCTCCCTGTCCGTCTCCGTTCCACTGCGAGAGCAACGCGGCGCGATAGAAATCCTTCGCGCCTCCCCGGTCCAGCAGCCGACGTTTTTCGTACAGCACGAAGCCCCAGCGTTCCAGCTCTCCGGGCTCGCTCTCCAGCCCTTTCGGCGCGCCGTCGACGATGGGTTTGACGCCGTTCGGGAACGCGAGGAATGCGTGAATGGACAGCGGGTAGGAGCGTCCGAGCCTGTTGAAGTACACGGTTGCGCGGTCTTTCTTTCCGAGCCGTTCGTATCCGCGCCCGACCCAGTACAGGACGCGCGGAGCCCAGGAGCCGTCAACCCCGGGCGTGAGCAGTTTCTTCCAGACCGCCAGGGCGTCCGCGACGGCGCCGGCGTCCCATCGTTTCCAGCCGCGCTCCCAAAGGATCCCGGCGGCATGTTCGGAATCCGGGTATTCCCGGACGACACGGTCTTCCATGGTCCGCGCCTCGGCCCCTGACAGCAGCCGCGACAACGCCTCCATCGCGCGCGCGGCCATGTCGCCCCGCCGCGTTGCGACGACCTTGCGAAGAAGGGCGACGCCGGGTTCCTTCAGGGTTCCCTTCGAGAGCAGCGCGATCCGGCGGACGGCGGAATCCGCATACCCCTTGCCGGAGAGCGCGAGCGGACCGAAGACGTCGAGCGCTTCCGCGCCGCGTCCGAGCCGCATCAGCGAAAATCCGCGATAGTAGCGGGCCATGCGGCCGTTCTTTGAAGCGATCGGAACCGTTCGCAACAGGGCCGCCGCCTTCGAATAGTCTTTCCCGAGATAGGCCGCGTATCCCGTGACGAACGAGACGTCGGGCGGCCAGGGCTTCGGCGATTCGGACAGGATCGCGAGCGCCCGCGCGTTCGTAGGATGGAGCGAAAGCAGTTCCAGACACGCGTTCGCGGTTTCGGCGCGCCGTGCGGCGTCTTTGGCGTCGCCCAGCGCGATCAGTTCGGAGAGCGCCTGCATCTTCTGCGCCTTTCCATCGGCCGATGCGTGCATCTTCCGGAGCATCGCCCGCCGCGACGCCGTGTCCTTCGGGTCGGTCAACCGGTACATCGCATAGGCCACGAAGTACTCGAGGTCCTTCGGGCGCTTCGACGCAAGGAGTCGCGCCGCTTCCACCCGTGCTTCTTCCGTCCGTTCGGTACGCTCGAGTCCCAGAATCCGGATCATGTCGGCATACGGGGCGATCTCCGCGGGCATCCCTTTTTTCGCACGGTCCATACAGGCGACGGCGTCCTTCCAGTTTCCCCGGACCCAGAACGCGTTCGCGACAAGCGAGAGGTCCCTCGGCGCCATATCCGGAGAGGAAACCGCAAAGGCCTTGTCCAGCTCCCCCCAGCGACGATCCCGGAAAAGCCGCTCGAAATCCGCGGCGTCGAGCGGAGCTGCAAGGGACGCAAGGAAAACGACCGAAACCAGCGCGCGGACAAGCGGCTTCATTCGTTCACCCTGTTCCGGCCGTCGTTTTTGGCCCTGTAGAGCGCTGCATCGACGCGGCGGACAAGGACGTCCGGTTTCGACTCCCCGTCGTCGCAGGCCAAACCGATGCTCGCCGTCACGGTGACGGCGCTTCCGTCCTGTGTCGCCATCGGAGTTCCCCCCACCGCGATTCGGACCCGTTCGAGCGTCCGCAGCGCGTCGTCGCGCGTCGCTCCGGGCAGGATGAGGAGAAACTCCTCGCCCCCATACCGTCCGGCGATGTCGTAGTTCCGGAGGGACGAACGGATGCGGCGCGCCGTCTCCTGAAGCACTTCATCCCCGACCAGGTGTCCGAGCGTGTCGTTCACGTTCTTGAAGAAGTCCAGGTCGAGAAGTCCGATGCAAAGCCGCTTCCCCTCCCGACGTGATCGGGAGAGCTCCTCTTCGAGGCGGTCAACGATCGCCCGCCGGTTCCTGAGCTTCGTCAGCGAGTCGTACAGGGCCATGTGACGAAGTTCTTCCTGAAGCTCCACGACGCGCTGCCCTGCGGTGATGCGCACCCGCAGTTCGTGGGGATCGAACGGCTTCGTGATGTAGTCGTCCGCGCCGGACTCGAGCCCCTTGACGATATGTACTTTCTCGTCCCGAACGGTCACGAGGATGACATAGCGGTAGGAGCTGCCGTTCGGGACGTGCGCGCGGAGCCGCCGGCACAGTTCGGGGCCTTCAAGTCCCGGCATGACCCAGTCGATGAGCGCAATCAGCGGCGAATTCTCGGCCGACAGGATGCGCCACGCTTCCTCTCCGTCCCGCGCGACCACGACGTCGTAGCCCCATTTCCGAAGCAGCGATTCCAGAAGGAGACGCGAGGTGGCGTCATCCTCGGCGATCAGTATCCGCATTCCGTTCAGTCCTTTTCGTCGTCCTCTTTTCGAAACAAAGCCAGATCCGTAAAGCGCCGCCATTCGTCCTTCAACCGGGCCGAAAAGCCGCGCAGCCGGTCCGTGTCTCCCTCCGAAGCCGTTTCTTCCGCGCGGGACGCCAGGGAAGCCAGTGTTCCGGCCGCGACGTTCGACGCCGCTCCCCTGAGGGTGTGCGCCGCGATCCTCGCATTGACCGAATCCCCTCGTTCCGCCGCATCGACAAACTGGGAGACGAGATTCTTTCCATCGTCTAAAAAGGTCTCCACGACCCGAGAACAGAGTTCTTCGTCCCATACAACCCTCTCCAGCAAAGATGCCCGATCGAAAACATCCGTCCGGGCGATCGTTTTTTCGTGGTCGTCCTCCGGAGCCGCGGCGGCATCCGGAACTCCCTGCGCGGCGAACGCCATGATCCGTTCCAGTTCCGCCGGGGAGATCGGTTTCGACAGATATCCGTCCATTCCGGCCGCCAGACACGCCTCCCGGTCCCCCTTCATCGCGTTCGCCGTCATCGCGACGATGGGAATCCGCACACCGGAGGCCTCTCCCGCACGGATGCGGCGAGTCGTCTCGAGTCCGTCCATTCCCGGCATCTGAACATCCATCAGCACCATATCATACCGTTCTCGCGCAAGCCAGTCCAATGTTTCCTGTCCGCTTTCGGCCATATCCGCCGTGACCCCGAGCTTTTCGAGCAGCATGGCGACAATCCGGCGATTCGTCGCGTTGTCCTCTGCGACCAGGACGCGCAGTCCGGCTATTCCCCCCCGCGAAGCGTCCGCGTCGCCGCCTCCGCGGCTGTTTTCTCCCGGCTCCGTTGCCGACACCGGGAGATCGAGCGTGAACCGGAACGTCGATCCTTCGCCGGGATCGCTCTCAACCTCGATCCGGCCGCCCATCATTCCGACGAGGCGACGGGAGATCGCCAGTCCGAGCCCGCTTCCGCCATAGAGGCGGGACGTCGAGGCGTCGGCCTGCGTGAAGGGCTGGAAGAGCCGCTCGATCGTTTCGGGGGGGATGCCGATCCCGGTATCCTCGATTCGGGCCAGGATCCGGCAGCGATCGGCCGTTCGCGACAATAACGAGACGCGAACGCTCACGGAGCCCTGTCGCGTAAACTTGACCGCGTTTCCGAGCAGATTGGCGAAGACCTGGCGCACCCGCCCCGCGTCCCCGACGAGCGCCCCGGGAAGCAGCGGGTCGGTTTCCATGACGAATGCGAGCCCCTTGCTTTCCGCCATGCGGCCGTACGTCGAGCGCAGGTTTCGGAGAAGCTCGCGGAGATCGAAGGGGATCTGCTCGAAGTCAAGCCGTCCGGCTTCGATCTTCGAGATGTCGAGCAGGTCGTTGAGCAACCGCATCATATGTTCGGATTCGGAGAGGATCGTGCGCGTCATTTCGGTCTGGTTCTCGTCGAGACGGGTCTGGGAGAGCAGCGTTCCCATGCCGATGATCCCGTTCATCGGCGTGCGGATTTCGTGGCTGATATTCGCGAGGAAGCTGTCCTTGGAACGATTGGCGTCTTCGAGCGCCCGCTCGGATTCTTCGAGTCGCAGGACCTTTCCTTCGAGTTCGTCGTTCAGGCGGCTGATGGTGCGGTACAGTTCGGCATTCTGCAACAGTCCTGCCGTCGCCTCGAGAATGACGGTCAGGAAGGCGAAGGAGACGTCGAGAATCTCGCGTTCGTCCTCGTCCGGCACTCCGAGAAAGAGTCCCATGCTCCGGTTCTGGCTTATGATCGCATGAAGCAGGATCGGCGTCGCGCCGTCCGACGCCGTAACCGTGACGGAACGGTTCCGGTCAATGCACCACGCGACCGTTCCATCCTCGATTAGGATGTCCTTTTCATGTTCCACCCAGGGGAGCGCGTCGTTCGGACCGCAATAGCGGCAGTCGAAATCCAGCCCGTCACCGCTCACGAGGTAAAACGCGGTCGTCCGGAAACGCACGAAGGACCGCAGGCGCTGCGCGGCTTGCCGAAGCAGATCTTCTTCGGTGAACGAGTCGTCCACGGCGACGCTGAACGTGACGGAAGAGAGCGCCGCCTCAAGAATCTGCGCCACGGAGCGGCGTTCTTCTTCCAGCACCGTGATTCTGTCACGAAGGGTCTGCAGATCTCCGTTTTCGTCCGCCATGCGCGCCGCTCAAAAGACCAGAAAGACGTTCATGATCTCCCGGACCTGCCGCTCTCCCTGTTTGACGATGGATTCCAGCGCCGGAGGAGTGAGCTCCGCGAGATCCCACGCCCTGCTTTCCGGCACGGGAACGAAGAACGAACCGCTCGTCCCGACCCGCAGGGCGTTGGCGATCACGTCTCCGAGATGCACGAGAACGGCGTCTCCCGAGGCCGTCTCGCCGGCCGGATCGTTCCCTTCCGCGCCGGGCACGGCGTGATGGCGCTTCACGAGGTCCCGGATGGGTTCGGGAATGTTCCACTGCTCCAGAAGGCGGTTGCCCAGCATCGCGTGATCGTACCCCAGAAAGGCGCGCTCCGACTCGACGAGCGGACGCCTCGCGCGTTTCGCGTGCTCCATCAGGGAGGTCATCATCCGGGGAAGGCGCGTCAGCAGGATGATCCGGCCCAGGTCATGCAGCAGTCCGGCCAGGAAAAAACGTTCCTCGGACGGGTGTCTCCGGGAAAAGGCGAGAAGGCGCGAAAAGACGCCGCACGAGATGGAAT
The DNA here is from genome assembly GCA_937870605.1 of uncultured Synergistaceae bacterium. Taxonomy (GTDB): domain Bacteria; phylum Synergistota; class Synergistia; order Synergistales; family Aminobacteriaceae; genus CALFXN01. The sequence continues at coordinate 39,997 of CALMZW010000071.1, read as the reverse complement.
GCTTCCAGAAGGATTTCATATCCACCATGTGCGGCGGAACGTGTTTGAAGACGCTGATCGTCGAGACCGCGAGCGCGAGCGATGTGAGTTCGTTCGTGCCGATGATCGCCACGGCGCGCGGGATCGACGTGATGGGGGCCGGAAAGCCGTAGAACGAGCTGTTCACGAGCCGGAGCAGCCGGACCGTCAGGCTCGGGTCCTTGCCGACGACCTGCGCGATGTGCGTGGCGGAGCTGATGGGCGAGTTGAGCACCTCCCGGATCTTGAAGTAGATATCCGGGAACGAAGCGAGGCGGACGTCCTGCCGCAGGAGAAACTCCGGAGACACCCCCTCTTCGGGGATATCGACATCCGGGCCCGCCCGCAGGATGTCCGCACGGGGACGATGCAGCTCTTCAAGCTCCGGGAAGGAACCGGAAGCACCTGCGGCGATCCGCTCCGTGAACCGGAGGCCGCACAGTCGACGCAGTTCCGCGAGGCATCCGTGGTCGTCGTCGCCCGGCGGAAGAAGCAGGGAGGCGATCCCCTCACCCTTGCGCGCCGTATCCTCGTCGATACGGGTCTTTTCCTGGACTTCCGCGTCGTCGGTTCCCTCGATATCGGCTTCGACGACGCCCCAGACCTTCATCATCCGGGTATGCTTGTCCGACAGCGCCGCGCCCTTCGCCAGAATGAAGCGCCCGTTCGGGGCCTTCAGATCCGATGCGAGGACCATGCCCGCTTTCAGGTTTCCCACCTTGACGCGCCCCACGGAACCGGTCACTCTTCCTTCTGGATGGTCGCCCGGAAGATCAGGAGCGCCGCGAGAACGACCGCGGCCGCGATCAGAAGGGACAGGACGGACGACGAGAGCGTCCGCATGGCGTGCGTCACCTTCGGCGCATCGGAAAAGAGCAGTCCCGCGAACGCATTCTCGAGCGACGCAAGGGCCGCGAGCTTGTGGACGAGGCTCGAAAGCAGCATCCCGCCGAGAAAGACGAGACCGGAAAGCGCGCCGTTCCCGGCGTTGACCGCATGCCAGACCGTGCATCCGCCCGAAAGCATGAACGCGAACGAAGCGAGCGCCGTCGAGACGGACTTGACGAGCGTCGGCCAGAGCCCCTTGATCGGGTCGGCGGGCAGAAAATCGGGCGTGAATGTTCCCGACAGCAGCGCGTAGAGCAGCGACCCGCCGATCATGGAGACGACCGGGATGAACCCCGACGGCATCCGAAACCACAGCGCGTTCCGGAGCCCCTCGACGACGCAGAACCGCACCGCCTGCATCGCCGCTCCGAGCGCGGCGCCGACAAGGATGACGATCCCCACGGCGAGGAACTGGCGCGGATAGTTCAGGTCCAGCGACCACGCCATATAGCACGCGGACGCGACCGCCGTCGCAACGACGAGTCGTTTCGCCCACGCGTCCGGGACGGCGACACGCGCGCCGGTCTGGACCGAAAAGCCCTTCATGAGCATCCGGACGCCGAGCCATCCGCCGAAAACGAACGCCGCGGCCTCGAACGCTCGACCGGCGTGTCCGTACCCGAGCTGAAGAAAGACGCACCAGGGACAACCGAAAAATTCGGGCAACGCGAAGCCGGTCGCGAAGCCCAACAACAGCGGCCCGACGAGAAACGCAGGCTGCGACCGGAATTCCTTCCTCGAAACGGCCATCAGGAGCGAGCCGATCATGAATCCCGAGACCTCCGGACGGGTCGTCACGCCCGTACATCCTCCAACGAGGCCGTACCATTCGGCGAAATAGAACATCAGCGGATAGCAGAACGCAACGGCGATTCCGACCGCAAGAGGGGAAACGAATTTTCGGGGCATGCGCGACGACTCCTTTCGCATCTGTCGCCGAGAAGCGCACGCACTATGAAACGATCCGAAATCCGCGAAATGGCGGAGCGTCGGAGTCATGCATGCTTTTTTCGGCGCATGGTAAGATTTTAACAGAACCGGAAGGAGGCGAATGAGATGATACGTCGCGCAATATCGATTCTGATGGCCGCGATCTGTCTGGCGATTCCCGCTCAGGCCCTCGCGGCGGTGTCGGAGCGGGCTGTGACGAAAACATGGGAGCGTATCTCGGCGGCGGCGGAGCTTCCGCCATCGCCCGTACACTTCGAGGACAAGAAGGAGCCCAACGCATGGATCGCGTTCGGCCCGGACAAGCAGGAGCTTCACGTCACGAAAGGGCTCATGAATCTGTTGCGGTCGGAGGACGAGATGGCGGGCATCCTCGCGCACGAGGCGGGACACATCCGGCTCGGACACTACAAAAGCACCGTCGGCCGCAGCATCGCATGGACGTTGCTGGCCACGCTGCTCAAGGGGGACCGCGTCGGAGAGACCGTCGCCGGGGTCGGCATCGGCCTGGCGGAATCCGGTTTCAGCCGGGAACAGGAAGTCGCCGCGGACGATTACGGGGTGCGCCTGTCCGCGGCTGCGGGATACTCGCCGTGGGGCCTGTTCCGGGCGATGGAACGCATGAAGAACGCCGGTATTTCGACGAGTCCGAACGGGTTCAACTCCCATCCGCCGACGGAACGGCGTCTTGTGCATCTGCGTGAGTTCACGAGCGCGGTGGAACGAGACCGGAAGCGATAACCAACGCTTTGCAAGAATACAGTATCCATCTCGACACAAGTCGCATATCCCATAAAAATGATATAATTGTATCGAACTGACACTCTTTTTCCGTCTATACCCGATAGGTTCGGAAACCCGGCAGGGAAACCATGCCGAACACATTATGGGAGGGATTTGCATGTCTCGCGTCTGGGAAGGGAATTTCAGCTATATCGCCAACAATAACCGGCCGTCGCCGATCAGGGAAATGCTCGCCGTCATCAAGCAGCCGGGGATGATCTCCTTTGCGGGAGGGATGCCTGCGCCCGAAGTCTTCCCCGTCGACAGGTTCTACGAGGGGGCGCACCTTCTGAAGGATGACGGGGCCAATCTCCTCCAGTACGGGATCACCGAGGGGTACCCCCCGCTCAAGGAGTTTCTCGCGAAGTGGACCGCGCCCCGGATGGGCCGCGTCGTTTCGTCCCCCGAGATGCTCATCACGACCGGATCGCAGCAGGTTCTCGACCTGTTCGCCTGGTCGATGATCGATCCGGGGGATGTCGTGATCACCGAAGACCCCTCCTACCTCGCGGCGCTCACCGTCTTCTTCAACCACGGCGCGACGTTCGTCGGCATTCCGATGGACAAGGACGGCATGATGGTCGACAAGATCCCGGAAGAGATCGAAAAGCTCAAGAAGCAGGGGAAAAAGGCCAAGTTCATCTACACGATCGTGAACTTCCAGAACCCCGGCGGCGCGACGATGACCCTCGAACGACGCAAAAAGCTCGTCTCGATCTCGCATCAGTACGACATTCCGATTTTCGAGGACGACCCGTACGGCTATGTCCGCTATGACGGAGAACACCTGCCGTCCATCTTCTCGCTCGATCCGAAGGGCGGCGTCGTCTATGCGGGGTCGTTCTCGAAGATCCTCTCCCCCGGCGTCCGCGTCGGCTGGGTCACGGGCACGGAGGAAATCATCCGCAAGATGACCGTCTTCAAGCAGGCCACCGATCTGTGCAGCAGCCCCCTCACGCAGGCGCTCGTCGCGGAGTACTGCATCAAGGGCTATCTCGACGCGCATCTTCCGAACATTATCGACAACTACCGCGTCAAGCGCGACGCGATGGAAGACAGCTTCAAGAAACATCTTTCCAGCCGCGGGATCTCGTGGGTCAAGCCGGACGGCGGTTTCTTCTACTGGCTTGACTTTGGAAAGATCAACACGACAGAGCTGTTCAAAAAGGCCATCGAGAAGAAGGTCGCCTTCGTCATCGGCGAACCGTTCTGCGTGCGGCCGGGAACCGGCGTCCACAACGCGCGCATCAACTTCACGTTCTCGTCGCCCGCACAGATCGAGGAAGGCGTCAACAGGCTGGTTCAGGCCATCGACGAAATAGCCCTCAAGGCGATCTGAGAAATGAGACGCGGGGTCGATCCGATCGTCGGATCGGCCCCTTTTCTTTACGACAAAGGAGGGTCTTTGAACAGATGACCGCATTCTGGGATTCCCTGTACAGCGGCGCAGCGCGCAACATCAAGCCGTCCCCGATCCGGGACATGCTCCAGTCCTGCCGGAAGCCGGGAATGATATCCTTCGCGGGCGGCATGCCCGACCCCGCGATCTTCCCCGTCGAGCAGTTCGCCGAGGCCGCGTCCATCCTCAGGACCGAAGGGCGCGACATCCTCCAGTACGGAGCCACGGAAGGCTACGCTCCCCTCAAGGACTTTCTCGCCTCGTGGTGCGCCCCGCGTCTCGGACGGAAGGTCGACTCCGACGAGATGCTCATCACCTCCGGCTCGATCCAGGGCGCCGATCTGATGACCATGGCGACCTTGAACCCCGGCGAGTACGTCATCACCGAAGCGCCGACCTTTCTGGGCGTCACGACGGATATGTACAACCACGGCGCGAAGTTCCTGTGCGTCCCGTGCGACGAGGAGGGCATGCTCGTCGACCGTCTTCCCGCGCTCATCGAGGGGGCGCGGAGCGAGGGCAAGACCGTAAAGTTCATCTACACGATCGCAACCTTCCAGAATCCCTGCGGCGCGACGATGTCGCTCGAGCGCCGGAAGGCGCTCGTCCGCATCGCCCGGGAGTACGGCGTCGCGATCTTCGAGGACGATCCGTACGGATACGTCCGCTTCGACGGGGAGCACCTCCCCACGCTGTTCTCGCTCGACGGCGGCGAACACGTGATCTACGCGGGCTCATTTTCGAAGATCCTCGCGCCCGGAACGCGGGTCGGCTGGTGCTGCGGCGACCGGGATCTGATCCGGAAGATGGTCGTCTTCAAGCAGGGCGTCGACACCTGCACGAGCGTCGTTGCGCAGGCGCTCGTCTACCAGTACGCAAAGCTCGGCCATCTCGACGCTTTCCTCCCGAAGATCATCGGCCACTACCGTGCGAAGCGGGACGTCATGATGGAATCGTTCGCCGAATACCTTCCCGCGGGAGAGGCCCGGTACACGAAACCCGAGGGCGGCTTCTTCTTCTGGCTGGAGACGCCGAACATCCCCGTCGACGCGCTCTTCGACCAGGCCATCGCGCGCAATGTCGCCGTCGTCAAGGGCGTCCCCTTCTACCCGAACGGGGACGGCGGAGACCACCACTGCCGCGTGTGCTTCACCTTCGCGTCCGCCGACGCGATCCGCGAAGGCGTCAAGCGCCTGGGCGACGCGATGCGGGAGCTTCTGTAGCTCTCTTTCAAAAAAAGCGCCGAAGCGGGCCGGGTTCGAACCGGTCCGCTTTTTTTGTCACCGTCCCGGAGCCTTGCGAAATTCTGTGGTATTCTGAAGTCTGCAACGAACCCACACGCAGGGAGAGGATACCATGACGCAGGAGACCATCGCGGCCATTTCGACAGCCTGGGGCGAAGCCGGGATCGCCATTGTCCGTCTGTCCGGGACAAACGCCCGCGATATGGCGGATTCCGTTCTGTCCTGTACGGTTCCTCTTCGCGAGACGCGCCCGAGAGTCCTGCGGAACGGCTTTCTCCTGGACGAATGCGGCGTCGCGGTCGACCACGTTCTGGCCGTGTGGTTCGCCGCGCCTCACAGCTACACGGGCGAGGACGTCGCGGAGATCCACACGCACGGAGGAACCCTGGTGGCGCAACTCTGTATCCGGCGTCTGCTGAGCCGGGGCGCGCGACTCTCCGAGCCCGGCGAGTTCACGAAGCGGGCGTTTCTGAACGGACGCATCGACCTGACGCAGGCGGAGGCGGTTCTCGGAATCATCCGCTCCCGGAGCGAAGAAGCCCTCCGGGCCGCCGCGCGGACGCTCCGGGGCGAGCTGTCGACCTTCGCCGCCGGGATCCGTCAGGAGATCGTCGGTCTGCTTGCGCAAGTGGAGGCCGGACTCGACTTTCCCGAGGACGACGTCCCGCCGCTGTCTCCCGAAGAGCTGGACGCAACCGTCACCGCGATCCGTCAGAGCCTCGAGGATCTGAGCGACCGGTGTTCGATCGGGCTCATCCTCCGGGAGGGCGTGCGGGTCGCGATCGTCGGCAAACCGAATGTCGGCAAGTCATCGCTGCTCAACGCGCTGCTCCGGGAGTCCCGCGCGATCGTCACCGCCATTCCCGGCACGACACGCGACCTGATCGAGGAGGTTCTGACCTATCGGGGGATTCCGATCCGCCTTGTGGACACGGCGGGGATCTGCACGCCCGGAGACGAGGTGGAGGCGATCGGCGTCGCGAAGGCGCGCGACGCCCTCAGGGATGCGGACCTGCGCATTCTCGTCCTCGACGGCTCCGCTCCGCTGACGGAGACGGACGCGGAGATCATCGACGGCATCCGCGACGTTCCGCACCTCGTGGCGCGCAACAAGACCGATCTTCCGAGCGTCGTCACGGAAGAGGACATTGCGGAGCTGCTTCCCGGCAGCCCCGTCTTCTCCATATCGGCCTCCTGTGAGACAGGCCTCGAAGCGCTGAAGGACGCCATCGTCGCGGAAACGGCCGGCGCAGGAACGCTCGACGCCGGACTGAACGCCACCGCCCGTCAGGTCGGGGAGATCCGCAGCGCGCTCGACTCGCTCTCGCGGGCCGAGGAGGCGATCGAGGCGGGACTCACGCCCGACGTCGCGGCGAGCTGCCTTGCGGACGCACTCCGCTCCCTCGACCGCCTTCTGGGTATCGCGAACGACGACGCCGTCCTCGATCGCGTGTTCCGGGACTTCTGTATCGGAAAGTAGCGCTACGCGACGGCGTTCCCTTCGGCCGCGGCGCGGCCGAGGATGAATTCGAGGCACAGGCGCACGCCCCAGGCGGACGCTCCCTTGCCGTACACGCCGAACTCCTCCTTGTACATATCCACCCCCGCGATGTCGAGATGCGCCCACGGGATTCCCTCTCCGACAAAGGACTGGAGGAACATCGCCGCGCAGATCGCGCTGCCGTACCTGGCTCCGGAGTTCAGGACGTCGGCAACCGGAGATTTGATGGCGTCGCGCAGCTTCTCGTCATCCATCGGCAGGCGCCACAGGCGTTCGCCCGCGCGCTCCGCGGCCTGCTCGATCTCCCGCGCGAGCGCATCGTCGACCGAGAAGAGCCCGGCCCTGTAGTTGCCGAGCGCCACGGCGCACCCGCCCGTCAGCGTCGCGATGTCGATGATCGCATCGGGCGAAAGCTCCGAGGCGTAACTCAAAGAGTCGGCGAGCGTCACGCGCCCCTCCGCGTCCGTGTTGTCGATTTCGATCGTCTTGCCGTTGCGCGCGCGAATAATGTCGTCGGGGCGGAACGCTCCGCCGTCCGGCATGTTTTCCGCCGCGCCGAAAATTCCGTGGACCTCGACGGCCGGTGCGAGTTTCGCAACGCCGCGCATGACGCCGAGAACGTCGCACGCGCCCGTCTTGTCGCCCTTCATCGTCCGCATGAAGTCTCCGGTTTTGATATTGAGTCCGCCGCTGTCGTACGTGAGGCCCTTGCCGACGATCACGATTTTCGGCGCCGTTTTCCCCGACTCTCCGGCAGCCGGCCGGTAGATCAGATGGACGAAGCGCGGCGGAACGGCAGAGCCGCCGCCGACGGCGAGCAGTCCGTTCATTCGCTCCCGCGCGAGGCGCGACTCATCCCAGATGCAGCACTCCAGACCGAACTCGCGGGCCGTCGCGTCGGCGTTTTCGGCCATCGTGACGGGCGTAACTGAATTTCCCGGTTCGTTGACGAGATCCCGCGCGAAGATCTGGCTCTCGGCGAAGACGACGCCGGTCGCGATCCCCCCGTCGTTTCCGCGAAAGACAGCGACCTCACGGACGGGCTGCGGGCGTTCGTCGCCGTTCCGCGTGAGGTACTTCTCGAAGACGTATCCCCCGAGAACCGCCCCTTCCGCTATGGCACGGCTCGTCCGCTCGTCCGGATCTTCCGGAAGCACGAATGTCAGTTCGTCGATCTTCATTCCGCGCGCCCTGCGGACCGATTCCGCCGCGCGGCCGCGGATCTCGTCGAGGCAGGGGCCGTTCCCCAGGCACACGAGAAGCACATTGCGGACCTGCGGCCGTTCGTCCTCCGGATCGGCCGACATCTCCGGCAGCGGAATATACAGCGACTTTCCCTTCTTCGCGACAAACGAGGCGTGTTCCATGTGAAGACGGACACGCGTCCCCAGATCCTCGCCGAGCACGTCGCAACGCGGGGCCTGCCCTTCGTTCACGAACAGCACGAGCAGCTTCGTCCCCCGTTCCGAGGGCTTTTCCCATACCGATGACACATTCACGGAACCAATCACTCCTTTATGGAATCGAACAGGCGGGTGGACATTCCGTTCGCGGGATTCGTCCGCTATCATATCCGATTTTCGCGTCCGCGGACAATGTACGGAGAAAAAGAACGGGGGGCCTCTTCGGCCCCCCGGATGCGTTCCCTATTTCGGTTTCTCCGCGCCGGGAATCGCTTCCTGCGCGGGCTCTTCCTCCTTCGGAGGCGCGATGTCGAGTTCGATGCGCTGGTTCCAGTCCGCGTCCCCGCTCAGGAAGGCCGGAATGTTCAGGAGGTTGCCGCCGTCGTAGCGAACCGTAAACGGACGTTCAATGGTCGCCATGACGGTCTCCTCGTCGTCGGAGAGAATGTCCACTTTCAGGACGTGCTTTTTCCCCATGACGGTCATGATGTCCCTGTCGCCGCCCATGATTTCGAGCGGACGCCCCTTCCCGTCCAGGGTCACCTGAACATACTCCGGCGCCTTGTAGCTCTTTTCGCCGAGCGTGATGTTCCGGTTGTCGAAGATCAGCGTGTACCCTTTTCCCGAATGGTAGAGAAAGATCGAGAACGCGACCAGCGCCGCAAGGATGAGCGCGTCGATGACATACTGCCGCTTCATGTCACTCCGCCCCCCTCAGGCTCCGGCGCGCGCGTTCCCGTTCCTTGTGACGCCGCCAGGAATACAGCACGAGCGCTATGGCGATGACGCCATAGGAAATGAACACCCGGAAAAACTCTCCGAGCTGCGCCTCGCCGATGAGGTATTTCCCCGCCATCGGCGACACCACGAACATCAGGTGGAAGAGGATGACGCCGAGAAACACGTTCGGGATCGTCGCACGGGAAACGCTCGCCCCGCCGACGAGAAGCGATGCGATGGCGAACATCCCCGCCTGTTCGTGGCTGTTGTAGGTATTCATCGTTCCGATGTTCTGGAGAAAGATGATCTGCCCGTAGCACGCCAGGACCGTCGAGATGACGATGGAAATGATGCGCGTCCGTTCGACCGGAATGCCCGTCGAGCCGGCGACGTCCTGGTCCTGTCCGACCGCGCGCATGTCCTGCCCGAGCTTCGTTCGCGAGAACCACGTGATGAACAGGCAGAACGCGCCGATCAGGAGGAACGTCGCCGCGGGGATCGTGATCCCCATGATATTGAAGGAGAACAGGTCGTCGAGGCAGTGGCGGATTCCGGCGAGGTTCGTGACGTTCCGGATTCCGAAGCCCCGGGAAAGCACGAGCGCGGGGTTCTTGATCGGGATGATGTTCCCGAATCCATACAGCACGACGAGCTGGTAGACGCCGTTCATGAAGAAACCGAGGATGAACGATGTCACCATCTCGCGTCCCTTGGCCTTGTTCAGGATCGCGCCGCACATCCAGCCGAGAAGGATCGCGAGCGGCGTGGAGATGATCATTGCGAGCAGCATCCCCTGGACGCCCATGACGTTCCAGTCCGTTATGAAGATCAGCCCGATCTCGCCCGCCATCGCGCCCAGGACCATGCCGAAGTTGAGCCCCATTCCCGCCATGATCGGGATCAGGAGCGACAACACGAGGAACGAGTCCCGCGCGAGACGCGCGACCATCTCCTGGACAAGATACTCCGTGGAAAACCTCGAGAGTGGAATCGCGACGATGCTCAGCAGCACGAAGATGATCGGCACCGCATATTGCACGAGGAAGTGGGAGATCTGCTCCCTGAGAGAGTACTTCATCGGGACTTCACCTTCACGACGCGCGTGAGCGCATACAGGATCATGCCGTTGGACACCACGATGCGCACCACCTCGGACATGTCGGTCTGGACGATGCTGTTGATGACCGACGGCGTCATGGTCAGGATTCCCTGGAACAGGATGGTTCCGATGACCACGTTCAGAATCGTGGCCTTGTTGACCGAAGCGCCGCCGATGAGAATCGCGGCGACGGCCGGGAAGGCCATCGTGAATGGCCCCATATAGAGCTGGATGAACCCGAAACTCTGCTCGTAGACGATGATTCCGACGGCGCCGAGAACCGTCGAAAGGATGACGGAGATCGTACGCATGCGGTCGACGTTCACGCCCGAGGCGCGGGCGTAATCGGGGTTGGATCCCACGGTCGTCATCGCCGTTCCGATCTTGGTCCGCATGAAGAGCCACATGAGGAAACACAGCAGTGCGAAGAAGAGGAACATTCCCGTCGGAAAATAGAAGTATTTTCCGTACTGGAAAGAGAGGAAGTCGCTGATCGCCCGGATCCAGTAGCCGTCGACGGAAATGGTCGTTCGCAATCCGGTTCCCGCGTATCCCCACACCATGCTCGGGCTCTTGTAGGGCAGAAGCAGCCACATGATGCACATGAACGCGACCGACGAGAAGCCGACATACGTCGCGATCATCATCTCGCCGCCCTTGACGCGGTTGAGCAGCAGACCGTACGCCCAGCCGAACAGGACCGCGATCGGGATCGCGATGCACATCGCCGCCAGGACGCCGAGAATTCCCGTAAGCTCCAGCTCGACGCTCGTCACCGCGCCGAGCAGTCCGGCGATGATCCCGAGCGGCAGGCCGAAGTTCAGGCCGCAGCCCGCCTGGACCATCGGCACCATCGCAAGCACCATGACGCCGTTCATCCCGAACCGCACAAGCGTATCGCTGATCGACGCGTCGACGCGAACCTCGACGAACGGAGCGATGACGAAGAGCCCCAGCAGAAACAACGCAATGATGATCCGCGGCCAGCCGGCCGCTTCAATAAACGATTTGATCCGTCCCATCACGCCGTCACCCTTTCACGCGTCTTCTGGACCTTGCCGAGCATGAGCAGGCCGAACTCGGTGGATGGCGCCGTCGCGGGCAGGATTCCGGCGACGCGCCCCTCGTCGATGATCGCGATGCGGTCGCAGATGGACCGTAGTTCCTCGAGCTCCGAGGAGATCATCACGACCGTCGCCCTGTTTTTCCGGTTGTATTCGCGCAACGTGTCGAGGACGACCTTTTTGGCGCCGACGTCGATACCGCGCGTCGGCTCGGCGACGAACAGCAGCTTCGGATCAAGCGCAAAGGCCTTTGCGAGGCAGATCTTCTGCTGGTTCCCGCCCGACAGCTCCACGACGCGCTGCCGTTCCGAGACGCACTTGATTTCGAGCGCCTGAATGTAATGTTTTGCACAGTCCCGAATCGCCGCCGCGTCGCGGATCCTGACGAGCCCTCCGAGAATCGACCGGAGGTATCGGTTCTGCACCTGAAGCGCCGTGAAAATGATATTCCATGCGATGGGTTCCTCGAGAAGCAACCCGACGCCCCTGCGGTCTTCCGAAACGGCGGCGATCCCGAGCGACAACGGCGCCATCGGGTCGTTCAGCGGGACGACGTCGCCGTCGAACGTCACGGTCCCGCCGGAGGGATACAACCCCATGATCCCGTTGCCGATTCCGAGTTTTCCCTGGCCGGCCAGACCGCCGATCCCGAAAATTTCGCCCTTGTGAACCTCGAGGTTCACGTCCCGGACGGTCTCTCCGGGCATGTCGACCCAGAGATTCTCGACCCTGAGGATGATCTCGCCGGAAGTCCGGTCCGCGTCCTCCTGCGTCCGCTGCGACTGTCCCTGGATGGACCGGCCGACCATCGCCGACGCGATCGACATGAGGTCGGTCTTCTCGGGAACGAACTCCCGGACGACCTCACCGTCCCGAAGGACGATGATTGTATCGCATATGTCGAGAATTTCCTGCAATCTATGGGAGATGAAAATGATCGAAATGCCGAGATCGGCGAGTTTTTTCATGGATTTGAGGAGAATCGCCGCTTCCGTCTCGGTGAGGACGGCGGTGGGTTCGTCGAGAACGAGAAGCCGGGTTCGCTTCTTGTCGATTTCGCGGGCGATCTCCGTGAATTGCTTGTGTCCCACGGGCATTTCGGAAACGCACATATCCGGATGAAGATCCACATTCAGCGTGTCGATCGCCGTTTCGGCGCGTTTCCGGATTTCGACCCTGTCGAGGGTCCGCAACCGGTCGCCGAATGCTTCGACAAGCACGTTGTATGTTGTGGATTCCCTGTTCAGGACGATGTTCTCCGCCGCCGTAAAGCCGGGAATGAGAGAGAATTCCTGATGCACCATCCCGACACCCGCTTCGAGCGCTTCGAACGGGCTGTTGAAGGAAACCTCTTTGCCGTCGATGTAGATCTTCCCCTCGAACCCGCCGGTTTCCTGAATGACCGGCATGCCGAAGAGGATATTCATGAGCGTGGACTTGCCCGCGCCGTTTTCGCCGACGAGTCCGAGGATCTGTCCCTTCTTCAGGGAAAAATTCACGTTTGCGAGAACCCTGTTCCCGAAGTAGGACTTCCCGACCCCTTCCATTCGGAGAAGCTCCTGATCTTCCATAAGACACCATCACCTCTTTGCGGGCCCGATCCGTTCCTCGCGGATTGGTCGAAAGCCCTGTCTCGTATCGTCAACCGGTCCGATTGCATGCAAAGGGGGAGAGAGTCAACCCTCTCTCCCCCTCGTGAACGAAACGGGGCCGGTTATTTTACCGTGAAGTACTTCTCGGGAACGGTGACTCCCGTCATTCCGAGATATCCGAGTCCGAACACATACGTATCCTCGTACATGAGCAGGTGGTTCTTTTTCTTGACGCCCGTGGCGATGTCGGTGTACAGACTGCCGTTCCACTTGGCGCCGGGGGTGAACTTTTCGTAGGCCGCGGTGACGTCCTTCATCTTGAGTTTGAGGTCCTTCGGAGTTTCCTTTCTCTCGATGAGAACCTTCGCGAGCTCGCCGAGCGCCACGGAGTTCGTGTAGCCGTAGGAGTACGCCCAGGTTCCCATGCGCTTGGCGCCGCCCTTGGCGACGACTGCGTCTTCGACCTTCTTCAGGATCTTCGGCCAGTCGCCCTTCACGTCGGACAATTCGATGCCGAGCGCTCCGGGATATCCCATGAGCGGAGAGGGAAGGTCGGCCTCGACGAAGTATCCGCCGAGTTCGGCGATTCTCTTGAGCAGCGGTTCGGTGTGCGCGTCGTTCGTGCAGAAGAACGCAGTCTTCTTGCCGTACTTGTCGAGCCAGGCCGGAACCTTCTCAAGGATGAACTGCTGCGCGCCGGGAACGCCGATGTCGCTCGTCGGGTCGGGCGCGGTCTCGAATACGAACTTCAGGCCGAGGTCCTTGCACGCTGCTTCCATGATGTTCCGGCGGCGGGAAAGAAGCTCGTAGCTCATGTGACGCGGGAAGGAAATATGGACGAACGTGTCGGCGCCCATTTTCTTCGCCGCGGCGATGATCAGATAGCCGCGCGCGATGTTGTCGGCGTTGATGACGACGTCGGCAACGGGTTCGATGGTGCCGGGATCCTCATGCGCTTCGCCGACCATGAGGAAGATGTCGGGGCGCTTCTCGCGGATCTTCTTGAAGGCCGGAGCCGTTCCGGGGATTCCCTGGTTGACGATGACGGCCTTCATCTTGGGATCGTCCGCGAGCGCGGCGATCTGGGAGATCGTCGTTTCCATTTCCGTCATGAAATTGTCCGGATAGGTGATGTGCTGGATCATGCCGCCGTTCTTGACGTCGCCGTACAGTTCGATGAGCTTCTCAGCGCCCCGGAGATCGTCTTCCGACTGGGACACCGTCCCCGTGCAGATGCCGATATGGAACGGAGCTTCCGCCGCGAGCGCCGCGCCGGACAGAGCCGCTGCGAGCGCCATACCCAAAACAAGAGCAAGTGCTTTTTTCATGAACCTGCCTCCTTTGAGAAATATGTGATGCGAACCATACGTTCAAAAGGGTATCCCATGCGTCGGAACATGTCAATGACAACATAAAAGGAAAGTTAATTTTATCGTTCGTTCGCTTCCGTAACCCCGGTTCCGGGACGTTCGAGATACCCCTGCATGAGCTTCGCGACCCCGCTCGCAAGATCCTGGAGCCGCTCGGGGACGACGCCTTCGGCGAGAAGCGCCTGATCGTACAGGAGACCGAGCAGAGAGTCTTTTTCCGACGCTTCCATGCCGTCGAGCCGTTCGTTCAGTTTCGTCACGAGCGGATGCGCGGCGTTGAGTTCGAGAATCCGTTTCGTCGGCGGCACGGCCTGCCCCATCTCGCGAAACATACGCTCCATCTGGGGCGAAAGCGCGTTCGGATCGGAGACCAGGCAGGACGGCGAGGACGTGAGCCGATCGGAGACCCGCACATCCCGTACGACCTTCGACAGGACCGTCTTCGCGGCGTCGATCAGCGGACGGAGCGTCGCTTCGCGTTCGGAACGGGAGGCCTCATCCTTCGTGTTTTCGCTTCCCGAAGGGGTGACTCCTTCGCGGGACACGGAGAGGAGCTTTTTCTCCTTGTATTCGAACGTCATGGGCATGACGAGGTCGTCAACGGGATCGCAGAGCAGCAGGACCTCTTTCCCCCCCGCGAGGAACGCTTCGAGGTGCGGGGAGCTTCGGAGCGCGTCGCAGTCGCGTCCCGTCAAATAGTAGATTCCCTCCTGCCCTTCGGGCATCCGGGAGATGTATTCGTCGAGCGTGGTCAGGCCATCGTCCTTCGTGCTCCGCCAGAGACACAGGTCGAGGATCTGCTCGCGAACGTCGGGCTCCTGGACGATGCCCTCCTTGAGAACGGCCCCGAACTCTTTCCAGAACGCGCCGAACGTGTCGCGGTTCTCGTCGCGGAGCTTCTTCAGGCTTGCGAACACGCGGCGGACAAGGCTCCGCCGCATGATGCGCAGCTTCGGGTCGTTCTGCAGGATCTCGCGGGAGATGTTCAGCGGAAGGTCCTCGGAGTCGATGACGCCGTGAAGGAACCGCAGAAATCCGGGGACGATGTCCGTACACCCGCTCATAATGAAGATCCGTTTGATGTACAGGCTGATGCCGCTCTCCCGTTCCCTGAAGAACAGGTCGCCCGGCGCCTTCGAGGGGATGAAGACGAGCCCCCGGAATTCCGTGGCGCCTTCCGCGGAGAAGAGAATCCGGCGCAGCGGCGGGTTCGTATCGTGCGAGAGATGCCGGTAGAACTCGGAGTACTCTTCGTCGGACACCTCGGACTCGGGGCGCGTCCAGATGGCCTTCATCGAATTCAGAACGACGTCCTCCGCGACGGTTTTGCCGTCCTTTTCGGACGTGACGGACATCTCGATCGGGCAGGAGACAAAATCGGAGTATTTCCGTACGATCTCACGGATCGTCCATTCGGAGACGTAATCCTCCATCCCGGTTTCCTCGTTTTCCGGCTTGAGATGCAACTCGACCGTCGTTCCGAACCCGCCGGGTAGCGCGCCGAACGCCCCGGGGGCGTCCGCCCGTTCGATCGTGTACGTTCCGTCTCCGGTCGACTCGAACCTCCAGACGTCGGAAGTCCCCGCGCGTCGCGTGACGAGGACGACCCTGTCGGCAACCATGAAGCTCGAATAGAACCCTACGCCGAACCGGCCGATCAGCATTTCCGCCATGTTCTGCTCCGGCTGCTCCTTCACGCGTTCGAGAAATTCACGCGTTCCCGACCGCGCGATCGTCCCGAGAAACTCGACGATCTCCTCGCGCGTCATGCCGATGCCGTTGTCCGATATCGAGAGGATCCGATCCTTCTCGTCCCGGTCGATCCGGATCTTCGGCTCGTGTCCGGCCGCAAAATCGGGATTGCGGATCGCCTCGAGCCGAAGCTTGTCAAGCGCGTCCGACGCGTTCGATATCAGTTCCCGCAGGAAGATCTCCCGATGGGAATAGACCGAGTAAATCATCATTTCGAGAATCTGTTTCGCTTCCGTCTGAAACTGGAGCCGCTCCGTTTTCGCATCAAAATCCGTCACGTATTCCACTCCCCTTTCGAAGCACGTTTCGACACACAAAAAGGCGGCAGACCGCACACCCTCGTCGGTGCGGCCTGCCCCCGTCCTTCCCCTTATACTGTCCGTGCCTGCTAGTTCACTTTGTTGATGTGCTGCGCGAAACGCGTGTCAAGTTCCTTCCGGCAGTTGATCACCCCGGACACATATCGGGGGGCGTTCCCGCCGACATAGCGTTTGAGGGCCTTCTGGACGTCGCCGCCCGATGACCTGAGATAGCACGAAAAAATATACGTCCCTGCCAGGATGTTCTTCTTGGGATCGTAGATGTCCGTCCGCGAATCGATGCCGGAGAACGATGAGGTCAGGCCGGTCCTGTGGGCCTTCCAGTTGATCTGCATGAGCCCGTGGCTCGTTCGCGAACGAACGTTGCTCTGCGCCCCCGACTCTTTGACGATGATTGCGGAGATCATGAAGGGATCGACGCCGAATTCATCCGAGGCGTCCATGATGTAATTCGCCCAAACCGCAGCCTTCGCCGAATCCAGCTCGGCGTTGCTCTTCCGGAGCCGTTCGGCGATGACGCCTTTCTTGATTCTTCGGGCATCGACGTGATTTTTCTTCGAGGGTTTTGTCCGGGACGCCTGAACCTGAAGCTTGTCCAGACGTTCTCCTTCCGCGCGCGCCTGCACCGCGAAACACAGAACGAGCACAAATGCCGCCATGATTGCAAATACCAACGGAGAACCGAATGTCTTACGGTCCATAGATCCGCCTCCTTTACACGTTCACAAAAAAACACCTCAGGGGGAGGGTCTGTTTCTCACGGACGAGATTATAGCGACCGAACGTGAGTTTGGCAAATCGCATACAATAAACCAAAACACATACTTTTTGAGAGTCTTACAAGGAAAAGCTTTCATAAAAACGGCGGACCCCCCGCTACATGTGGTGGGCCGCGGAATGGGCCTACGCCGGACGGTTACGCTTCGGAAAGGTGCGATCGTTTTCGCCCCGCCCGCCACCCACGGAACCGCCAGATCAACGAATACACCGGAGGGATGACAAAGAGCGCAAGGCTGCCCCCCGCCACGATGCCGCCGATCGAAACGATCGCCATCGGCGCTCGGTACGCCCCTCCGGCGCCGAGGCCGAGTGCCAGCGGAAGCATTGCGATAACCGAGGTCAGGTCCGCCATAATGATGGGGCGAAGACGCACCGTGCAGGCTTCCAGAATCGCCTCCGTCGGGTCCTTTCCCTCCTTGCGCGTCATTTCCGCATAGTCGAGGATCACGAGGGCGTTGTTGACCACCATGCCGACCAGCATGATGAACCCGAGAATCCCGTAGATCGACGTATTCGTGTTCGTGATGAACTGCAGCGGGATCACGCCGATGACCGCGAGCGGAACCGTCAGCATGATGATCAGCGCGTAAAAATACGACTCGATGATCGCGGCGATCATGAGGAAGGTCAGGATGATGGCCATGACGAAAGCGATTCCCAGATACAGGAAGTTTTCCCGCATATCCTCGACTTCGCCGCCGTACTTGATCCGGTATCCCCGCGGGACGGTGACTTCCTTGAGTTTTTTCTGGATCTCCGCGAAAACTTCTCCGACGGAGCGACCGGAGACATCCGCCTGGACGGTTACGGAACGCATCCGGTCCGTGCGGAGAATGCGCGTGGGGCCGAGGCCGTAGGTCATAACCGCAACGGATTTGAGGGGAACGTAGACATCCCGCGCCGGCAAGGGCAGATCGGGAACCTGAAAGACCGTCTCCACCTTCGCCGGTTCGAGCCGCGCCAGGATATCGTATTCCTTCCCGCCCGACCGGAAAACTCCGGCTTTCTTCCCGGTGATATACCCCCGCGTCGCAACGGCTACATCATCGACGGTCAGCCCGAGCTGCCCAAGACGCCAGCGGTTGGGTTCGACGCGAAGTTCGGTCCGTCCCAGACGCCAGTCCACATCGGCATCCACGGCGCCTTTCGTCTCCCGGACGAGCGCCAGCATTTTCAGCGCTATCGCATTCAGCGTTTCGATATCGTCGCCGATGACCGACACCTCGATGGGTTTTCCGGGGCCGCCTCCGCTTTCTGCGGCCGCGACCGTGGTCGTGAGGTCCGGAATTCCGGCGAGATAGGGGCGAAGCATGTCGGCGATGTCAAAGGTGCTCGGGCGATCCTTTTCCTTCGTCATGAACAGCCGGACCCGGCTCCGGTTGACGCCGGAATTCGTCCGGTTTCCGCCCACGAGGACCTCGACGGTCTGAACCCCGGGCAGATCTTTTGCGAATGCCTCCACCTGACTGGTGATACGGCGCGTGTATGCAAGAGACGCGGTCGTCGGAAGCTCCATGTCGATTTTCACGACCCCTTCGTCGACTCTCGGCGTGAATTCCACGCCAAGGCGCGGCCACAGGGAAACGGCCCCGACGAACATCGCCCCGAACAGAACGAACGTCAGCCACGGGTGCCGGACGCTTTTCGTCACCAACACATGGTGCAGATCCTCGAAACCGGAGTAGAGCCAGATCCACCAGCCCGTGAGAAATCGGGTCACCCGGCCCGGGGGACCGTACGGCGTCCGGGCAGCCATCATCGGCGTAAAGGTCAGGGCGGTCCAGAGCGAAAAGATCGTCGAAAAGACCACCGTCAGGGCGAAATCCCTGAGAAACTGCCCGGCGATCCCCTGTGTGAATGCGACCGGAATGAAGACGCCAAGGTTCGTCGACGTCGTCGACAGAACAGAGATCGCTATCTCCGCGGTTCCCTTTTCCGCCGCCTCCACCGGACCGTACCCCATTTCGCGATAGCGGAAGACGTTTTCGAAAACGAGGATCGCATTGTTCACGAGGACGCCGATCGAAATTGCGAGCCCCAGCGTACTCATCATGTTCATCGTGATATTGTATGCGTACATCAGGATGAACGTCGCGATGACGGCCGTCGGCATCGTGATCGCGACCACCAGCGTGACGGAGATGTTCTGCAGGAACAGGAAGAGGACGAGCCCGCAGAGCAGAATCCCCTGCCCCATGTTCGTGAAGACGTTCCAGATGGATTCCTTGATGAAGTTTGAATCGTCGTTCGTGATGATGACGGTGAATCCTTCCGGCAGAAATTCCTTGATTTTGTCGAGTTCCTTCCGAATCTCCGCGCTCAGCGAGACGATGTTGCTGTTCGGGCTCGCGATGCACTCGACGAAAATCGCCTTGCGTCCCTGATACGTGGCGTACCCCCGTTCCTCTTCCGTGGCGTCGACCACCCGGGCGAAGTCCGATATCCGGATCGAGACGCCGTCCTTCCGGTAGAGACGTATCTCGCCGATCTGCGCCGCGTCATCGACCTGTCCGATGACGCGAACCGTCAGCTCCCTGTCGCCCTTCGCGATATGGCCGGAGGGATCGTTGAAGTTGTTGACGGACAGCGTGCTGATGACCTCGCTGAGGGTCACGCCGAAGTGGGCGAGCTTGGCGGGGTCGATGTACACGTTGATTTCGCGCTTTCTTCCGCCGAGAATATCGGCCTTCGCGAGCCCCCGGAGCTGCGTCAGGCGGCGCTGGATCTTGTCCTCCACCACATCGTAGGCCAGTTCCGGCGGAAGGCTCGAGGTCACGGCGATGGTCATGAACGGTTCGGCGTTGATGTCGACCTTTTCCGTCACCGGCTCTTTTGCGTCTTCCGGAAGCTGCGAGGCGATGGCCTTGACGCGGTTCGAGACGTCGAGCACGGCCTGCGAGATGTTGACGTCGTACTTGAACTCCGCCACAACGAAGGAAGCTCCCTCGACGGAGTAGCTCTTGATCTGCTTGATTCCCTCCACCTGCGCGACGGCGTCCTCGATCGGCTTGCTCACGAGCGATTCGATCTCGGTCGGGCCGGCGCCTTCGTAGATGGTGCTGACGACGACGATCGGAATATCGACCTTCGGAATGAGCGCGACGCCGAGGCTCAGGTAGCTGTATATTCCGATAACCACGGCAAGCAGAATGGTCACGGTCGTGAAGACCGGACGCCGGATGAATAATCGGAGGACTCCCATGACAGGCCCCGCCTAGTTCGTTTTCGGCAGATCGGCGGATGTCGTTCCCGCGCCCGCCGGACGTCCCGGTGCGCCGGATCCCGGCAGCGCGGCCCCGGGGTCGTCCGGACCGCCGCGGACCCAGATCTTCGCGCCGTCGTACACGCTGTCCAGCCCTTCCTTGACGAGTATGTCGCCGGGGAAGAGCTTGGAACGGACTTCGACGATTCCGCCCTGTCCGTCTCCGAGGGTGACCACGCGCCGCACGGCCCTGTCTCCCGAGACGACGAACACCAGCGTGGATTCTCCTTCGCGGCGAAGGACCTCGTACGGGATCGAGATGACGCCGTCGCGCGAATCCACCTGAAGCTCCACCTCGACGAACGTTCCGGGCAGGAGGTTCACCCCCGGCTGAAGCGAGACGATGCAGCGGTGCATTCCCGTGGACGCTGTCGCCTGCGGGTCGAGCCGCTTCACGCTTCCGGGAAAGGTCAGCCCCTGGAGGTGAATCCGTGCGGACACCCCGGGGCGCACCCGCAGGATATCGGCAGGCGCGAGCGCGACGTCGACTTCGAGATTCGACAGATCCGCGACCTTCAGCAGCTGTCGTCCGGCGTCGGCGATTTCTCCGATCTCCGCGTCCCGGGCCACGACGACGCCCGTCAGCTTCGACCGCACGACAGTGCGGGAAAGCCGCGTATGAACGTCCGTCAGCAGGGACTTCTTCTGTTGCAGAGCGACGTACGCCTTCTCGACTTCCTGCTTCGACACCCCTCCCGCGGAATGCAGGCTCTTTTTCCGCTCGTACTCCTTGAGGGCGTCCTGATAGTCGGCGGTCAGCGCCGAAAGGTGCGTCCCCTCCAGCTCCCGGGACAGTTCGACGAGGATGTCTCCCGCCTTCACGCGATCCCCCACCTGAACGGACACGCCCGTGATGTACTCGCGAACGAACGACGTCACCTGCTGCGTCGTCGCCGACTGCACCTGTCCGTAGAACGTCTTCCAGAGGTCCCATCGTCCCTCTTCGACCGTGTACGTCATGACGGGGATCCCCTTTTCCGCCCGTATGTCGGCCGAGCTCGGACCTGCGGGGCGGGCCGCGTTCGGGAAGGCCAGACGGTACCCGACGAACAGGAACACCGCCCCGAAGAGGACTATCCAGAACCCCCGGCTGAGAAAGCGGGACCAGAAGCCCCGCTGCGCCGGAGATATCGGTTCCTGGGTCATAGTTTCGTTCCTCCGTTATTTTCCGCCGGCGTACGTGTTCGAATAGCCGGCGACATATTGCCCAATCGCCTTCCGAAGACTCACAAGGGCGAAGTACATGTCCTTGATCGCGTTCAGGTGTTCTGTCCGGACCTTCCGGTTTTCGACCTGCGCGTTCAGGAGGTCGATCTGCGCGCCCATGCCTTCCTTATACATGAGCTGCGTAATCTTGAGTTCCTCGTCGGAGCGGGCCACCTGCTGGCGTTTGCTGAGCTCCACGGCGACGGCGCTTTTCCATTCGTTTTCCGCAAGGGCGAGCTCCTTCGTCACTTCGTTGCGCTTCGATCGGAGCGAGGCGTTGGCGGCTTCGAGCGTCTTTTCCTTTTCCCGGACGTTCGCCTTCGTGGCCCCGCCATCCGAAACCGGCACGCCGACCGTCAGCGAGAAGATCGCCTCTTGCTCCGGCGGCGTCGATTTCGCTGAATCCGTGAGAAAGACATACCCGACGCTGCCGTCCAGAGTCGGCGACATTCCCTTCGCGGCAAGCGACCGAAGTACCTTCGCCCGCTCGACCGAGAGCGTCCCCGCGCGGACATCCGGACGAGCCGTCCACGCGGCCTCGAAATCCGCAGAAACCGTCCTGTCCGGGACAAGCAGCTCGGTCCGGACGGGGACCGCTTCCTCGCCTCCCGCAAGGGCGGCGAGCCGGGAGAGCGCGTCCGTATAGAGCGCTTCGGCCTCAACGAGGAAACTCCGGCTCTCTTCAACCTTCGCGGACGCCCGGATGACATCGAGCTTCGGCACCAGCTGGTTGGCGTACTTCTCTTCGGTGACCCGGAGATCCTCGAGACGCTGCGCCAGCGTGTCTTTCTGGAGTTGGACGTTCGCGCGCGCGAGCACGGCGCTCCAGTAGGTCTGCTCGGCCTGCGCCAGCAGCGAGTTGACCGTCGCAACATGTTCCGAGGCGGCGATTTCGTAGCCGAGCACGAGCTGTCGCTCCTGGGCGCCGTAGATTCCCGAAATGTCGAACCGATGGGTGACCGCGACGGAGAGCGTGTAGTCGCCCCCGGTATCGCCCGTGACGCGGGACGCGTTTCCCTTGAGTCCGGCGGCAGGTCGCTGCGTCGCCAGCGCCGACCGGACGGAAAAGTACTTCGCCTCGACCAGCCGCAGCGAGGCGCGGATGTCTTCGTTCGACCGCCGCACCAGAGCAAGGTACCCGTTCACGTCAACATCTCCCGCCGAAGCCCGTCCGGTCACACCCTGCGGCAGCAGCAGCAACATCGCTATTACACATACGAAAAGCCTCTTCATGCACCGTCACCCCTCTCCGGATTCCGAAAAAACATTCCGACCTGCACACACTCCGCGCTCCCCGCGACACGACGGGTATACGCCTTCCCGTTACGGGAATGTCAACATCGTCCGCAGTCCGAACGTCCCGTTCGCCGGTTTCGCACGGAAAGCGACAAGCGGCCTAGAGTATTAGTGTGAACTCTCGTACTGTCAAGGGAAATATGTATTTCGATTTCATTTTTCTACAAATCCCGTACGCATATCCCGCCATAAAAAAAGGACGGCCTCAAGAGGCCGTCCTTTATCTCATCGTCTGATTTGCGAACTGAGCGGGCGCGCTACACCTTCTGGACGTTGGAAGCCTGAGGCCCCTTGGCGCCCTGAGTGATCTCGAACGAAACCTTCTGTCCTTCCGCAAGCGTCTTGAACCCGTCGCCCATGATGGCGCTGTAGTGAACAAAGACGTCCTTGCCCTCGTCAGTCGTGATAAAGCCGTAGCCCTTGGCCTCGTTAAACCATTTCACTGTTCCTTGGGTCATAAATAGAGAGCCTCCCTAAATAAATTAAATACGCCGGATACTATCCGGCGCTATTACAATATATGATGGATGCGGAACTGTCAAGCAATTTCGCACCCGTTTTCACATCCGACAAATTTCTTTGACACCGCTCCATCCGAGCCCCTATACTGACGCTACAGTCTCTTCCACGCGCCAAGAGTCCCCCGGGGGTTCCGGGACGGGGCGGCGCGCTATGGAGCCAAAGGACGGACAGAATGTGATACGTGTCAATGATATCACCCTCCGCTTCGGAGAACGCCTGCTTTTCGACAATCTGTCGATGAATGTCCCGGACGGCGCCCGCGTCGGACTCGTCGGATTGAACGGGTCGGGAAAGACCACGCTCCTTCGCATCCTGTCGGGCGGCATGGATCCGGACGACGGATCGGTCGTGATTCCGGGACGGCATCGTCTGGGATACCTTCCCCAGGATCTCGTGGAACTCCAGGACATCCCGCTGCTTGCCCTGTTGCGGGAACGCGCCGGTGTCGCGGACGCAGAACGGGAGATGGAGCGCCTCTCACAGGAGATTTCCGAAGGCGGCCCCCGCCTGCCCGACCTCCTGCGGCGCCACGAGGAGGTCCAGCGGCGGTTCGAGGCGCTGGAAGGCTATGCGTTCGATTCGCTGGCTGGAAAAGTGCTTACGGGACTCGGGTTCCGCGACGCCGACAGAACCCGCCGCTGCGGCGAGTTTTCGGGCGGCTGGAAGATGCGGATCCTGCTGGCGTCCATCCTGCTCGGCGCGCCGGACATCCTGTTGCTTGACGAACCGACGAACCACCTGGATACGGAGAGCATGGAATGGCTGGAAAGCTGGCTTTCCGGCTTTCGCGGAACCATGATCGCCGTGGCGCACGACCGGCGCTTTCTGGACCGGATGTGCACCCATGTCGCGGAGCTGGAAAACCGCTCCGTCACGCTCTATCGCGGCAGCTATTCCGAGTACCTCCGGGAACGCGAACAACGACGTGAGGAAGCCCTTCGGAACAGGGAACGACAGGAGGCCTTCATCGAACGGACCGAATCGTTCATCGAACGCTTCCGGTACAAGGCGACGAAGGCCGCGCAGGTCCAGAGCCGCATCAAGACGCTCGAAAAAATCGAGATCGTGGAAATCGACGGCCCGAAAAAATCCGTCAATATCCGTTTTCCCGAGTGCCCGAGGAGCGGACATGAGGTCGTCCGCGTCACCGATGTGGGCAAGAGCTATGGCGACGTGAGCGTGTTCCGCAACGTCTCCTTCTCGATCAACCGGGGGGAAAAGATCGCGCTCGTCGGGGTCAACGGCGCGGGGAAGTCCACGCTGTCGCGGCTCATCGCCCGGCAGGAGGCCCCCACCTCCGGAGACGTGCGCCACGGACACAACGTCAGGGTCGCCTTCTTCTCCCAGGAGAGCACGCAAAACCTCGACTACCGCCGGTCCGTATGGCAGGAAGCCCTCGACGCTGGAGGACCGCTGCTCGAAGGGCCGCGACGGACGCTGCTCGGAGCGTTTCTCTTCTCGGGGGACGACATTCATAAATCCGTTTCCGTCCTCTCGGGCGGCGAAAAATCGCGACTCGCGCTGTTCAAGATCCTGCTCCGGGATTCGAACCTTCTCATTCTCGACGAGCCGACGAACCATCTGGACATGACGACGCGGGAACTTTTCCAGGAAGCCCTTCTGGAGTATTCCGGCACGCTCGTCATAGTTTCCCACGACCGGTTCTTCCTGGACTCGCTCGCGACCCGGATCATCGAAATCAGGAACGGCGGCATCCGCGACTACCCGGGGAACTACTCCTATTTCCTCGGAAAGCGGGCGGCTCTGGACGCGCAGGCGCAGGAACAGGGATCCGGCGTCTCGCCGGCCGGCGGCGTGATAGCGGACGACCGGACGAAGAAACGCTCCGAAGCCGAACGCCGCAACGAACGATACCGCCGGAAGCGGATCGTCATGGAGACGCTGACGCCTCTCGAGACGGAAATTGCGGCGCTCGAACGGGAGCAATCGGAAACCGACGGGCTGCTCTGCACCCCGGACGTTCTGGCCGATTCCCGCCGGGTGCAGGACCTCATGCTCCTGCGAAGCAAAGCATCGGCCCGGCTCGACGAGCTGCTGCCGAAATGGGAATCCCTGATGCTCGAAATCGAGCAGATCGACGGGGAGGATTCGTGACCCCGCAGCGGAACGGAACAACGATGAGGAGGAATGCCGGGATGCATTATGGGAAACGCTTCGCCATGCCCGCCCTGTTGGCGGCGATCATCGCCTGCAGCTGCGGGACGCCCGCTTTCGCGACGCCGGTTTCCGGAGACGCGGGAGCGCTGCTGATGGACTTTTTCGCGAAAAAGTTCACGCCTGACGAGATGGTTATGGTTCTCGACGAACCTCCCGATCCGTCGGGTTCCGTCCGGGACATGTATCTCGACATCAAGGGCTGCTCCATCGGCGGCGTCCGGGTCGCGTCGCTCAAGGTCCGGGGCATGGGCGTCGAACTGACGCCGGTTTCGGAGTGGACGAAGGGGAACGTCGACGTGAAGCGCATGCTCCACGCGGTGGCCGATTGCCGGATCACCGCGGACGACATCAACCGGAATCTTCTCGGGAAGGACTTCGGGGACGACGACCACTGGCACGGCATCCAGCTCTCGATCGGAAAGGACGGGGTGTACGCGCGGGGGTACTATCAGGTTCGCGTGCTGTTCACGCTCGATGTCCTCATCGAAATCACGAGTCGCTTCCGGATCGTCGACGCGCAGCAGATCTGGCTTTCGGACTACACGCTCGCCGTCAACCGCGTCGGCGTGCCGGATTTCATCACGGACAAAGCCGTCTCGCAGATCCAGCCGATTCTCGATCTCTCGAAATTCGTCTTTCCGTTGCGGCTGCACGCGATCGAATACGAGGCGGGCGCCGTCCGGATCCGGAGCAGGGTTCTCCCCGAACCCATACAGGGCGTGACGTACACCTACAAGAAGGCGGCCGTCACTCCTCAATAACGACGAGCATCCCGGGGGCGACGCGGCGACGCAGGTCGGAGACATCCTGGTTCCGCATCCGGATACACCCTTCGGACACCCTGCCGCCGATGGACAGGGGATCGTGCGTTCCGTGAATCCCGATCCCCTGCCACCCGGTCTTGAGCCGGATGAACCACGGTCCGTAGGCGCCTTTGATCTGTCCCTTGCCGTCGCCGAAGTCGTGGGTCCAGGAGGACGCGTCGTGTATCTTTTCTATGGAAAAACGGCCTTCGGGCGTGCGGTTGTCTCCCGAACGCAGTTTCTTGCCGCCGTTTCTGCCGACCGCAATGGGGTAGGACTGTTCCACGTCGTTCCCGCGATAGAGAATCAGCGTGAAGCGGCTCTTGACGATGCGGATCCATCGCTGGTCCCGTTCGACCGGACCGGCGGGCGGGGGCAGATCCCGCTGCGGAATGGCCGCGACGGGAGTCGGCCGGGCCGGCTCCACCGGCGACGCCAGAGGCTCCGTGGGGCGTGTCGGAGGGTGCGGCTGTTGGGTGAGACGATACGCCCAAACGCCCGCCGCGACGGCGAGAAGCAGGACGAGACCGAGAGCGAGATACGCGAGCTTTCCCGTACGAATGGAATATCCCTCCGCAGCCGGTGCGTGTGATTTTCAAACAGCATGCAGTGTATCGGCCGCGCCCTTCGGGTGTCAAGCGTAATTTCCGGCCGACTCCGGGGATGCTCGAAAGCGCCTCGCGGTCTCTTGTTCTTTGCGAAACCGATGCTTCAGTCTTCCCCGGGCTTGTAGCCCTCCTCCTGTTCGATGCGAGCGGCTTCTGCTTCCGACACCTTCGGCCTTCGAAGCCAACTCTTCTTTTTCAGCTCGACCATCGCATCATCCGCCTCCCTGATCCCGTGAAGCGACGCCCTGAAATACAGCCGGTAGGCCTTGGCGAAGTTCTGCCGCACCGCGCGGCCGTCTTCGTACATCCGCCCCAGGTTATAGAGCGCGTTCGGGTGCCCTTGTTTCACGGCCTTACGGTACCACTCGATCGCCAGAGTGTCGTCCCGGGGCGCACCGTGGCCGTTTGCATACATCCAGCCGCGATTGAATTGCTCATCGGCGTTTCCCTTTTCTACGTCTTCGCGACGCGATTCCGGGGACGCCGCATCGCCGGGGTCCGTGTCCGGCGTTTCGACGCCCCCGGGCTCCGGCGCGCCGCTCTTCGTTTCGTCCGGATTGACCTGAGCGAGCGACTCTCCCCGCTCCGCAACGGAAAGAACGGAAGCGGCCGCATCCAGGCAGGATTGCGCATACGGATGCCCCTGCTCCGCGGCCCGGGAGAACCATTCGGCGGCTTTCACGGAATCCTGCGGCGCGACGGTCCCCTCCAGAAACATCTTCCCGAACCTGTATTGCGCTTCGGGAGTCACCGGAACGGCGAAATGCGCCGCAAAGTGCGCGCACTGCTCCCCGGCGCTCTTTTCGGCGTTCTTTTCCATCTCGGCGGCGCGCCCGAAATCGCCGTTGTATTCGAGCCATTTTTGAACGAACCCTCTGTCCACGACGAACAGGGCGTCGTTCCACGCCTCGTCCCCTTCGAGAAAGGCGTTCGCCAGTTCTTCAGGCGTCCGGTATTCCTTTCCGCGAAAAAAGAAGGTTCTCTCGGGAAGTGACATTTGCGTTTCCCCCTCATCGATCCGCATTGTCGGATGAAGCGACACGTTCCGCCGAAACCCTGCGATATGCAACGAAAGAAGTCTATCATGAACGCTCCCGAAGCGAACGACGGCGTCCGCGAGAAGGAAAGGAACGCGTCGAACGCATTTCGGCATCGCGCCAAAGGGAAGGGGTTTCGTGTATACATCGAAAAGGGACACAATTTCCCCTTGCCCTTCCGCCCTCAGGGTCGTACACTATGCTCGCTTTTCATTATGGTCCCCATACAGAGGAGGAATATCGGAGTGGAACACCCCCCGTCCTACAGTTTCGACCTTGAGCGTTTTATGCCAAGGGAACGGTTTGAAGCCATCAAAGCATTCGCCGCGGATAAAGAAACACCCTTTCTCGTCATCGACCTCAAACGCGTCGCGCAGCACTACGATCAGCTCAAGGCAGGACTCCCCTTCGCGAAAGTGTATTACGCCGTCAAGGCGAATCCGAATCCCGAAGTTCTGAAGCTGCTCATCGACAAGGGAAGCTGTTTCGATATCGCGTCTATTTACGAACTGGATTTGATGCTCGGACTGGGGGTTTCCCCCGATCGTCTCAGTTACGGCAACACGATCAAGAAGGCCGAACATATCGCCTACGCCTACGAAAAGGGAATCAGGCTCTATGCGACGGATTCCGAGAGCGATCTGAACAAGATCGCGACGCACGCGCCCGGATCGAAGGTCTTCTTCCGGATCCTGATGGACGGCAGCGGCGCGGACTGGCCGCTTTCGAGAAAGTTCGGCGCCCATCCGGACACGATCTACAATCTCATTCTCGACACCCCGGCGCTCGGCCTCGATCCGTACGGCGTCTCCTTTCACGTCGGCTCGCAACAGCGGGACATCGGCCAGTGGGACAACGCCATCGCGACGGTTCGCTACCTTTTCGAGGCCGTCCGCGAAAAGGGCGTGCCGCTCCGGATGATCAATCTGGGCGGCGGATTCCCGGCGAAATACCTGTCCCCGACATCGGAGACGAACGTCTACACCGCGGAAGTCACGCGTTTTCTCAGCGAGGATTTCCCCGAGGGAATCCCCGATATCATCATCGAGCCCGGAAGATCCATGACGGGCGATTCGGGACTCCTCGTCAGCGAGGTCGTCATGATCTCCAAGAAGGCGGAGGCGAACCAGTACCGGTGGGTGTACCTCGACATCGGCAAGTTCGGAGGCCTGATCGAAACGCTCGACGAATCGATCAAGTACCCGATCTACGTCGAACGCACGGGAGAAACCCAGGAAGTCATCCTCGCCGGCCCGACCTGCGACAGCATGGACATCCTCTACGAGACCGAGAAATACAAGCTTCCGCTCTCGCTGCAGGAGAAGGACCGCGTGTACTTCTTCTCGACCGGGGCATACACGCAGAGCTATTCGTCGATCTGCTTCAACGGGTTCCCGCCCCTCCGGGCGTACGTATTCGACCGGGATTGACGTCGGACGAGCCTGTAACGCCAGAGGGGGAAGGGATCCGTGGAGACGAGGCCGAAGCGGCGCAGCGAGCTGTGGTTCACCGAGGAGCAGACACGGGACATGCGGCTGTCGCTTCGCGTCGACGCAACGCTGCTTCATGCGCAGACGCCCTATCAGGAACTCGCCGTTCTCGACACGCCCGAATACGGACGCATGATCGTCCTTGACGGGGCGATCCAGATCACCGAGCGGGACGAGTTCTGCTATTCGGAGATGATGGCGCACATCCCCCTGTGCGCCCATCCCGCCCCCGGCTCCGTTCTGATCGTAGGCGGCGGGGACGGAGCCGTCCTCCGGGAGGTCCTGCGCCACCCGTGCGTCACGCGGGCTGTCCTTGTGGATATCGACGAGCAGGTTATAGAAGCGTCCCGGCGGTTCCTCCCGTCCATCGCCTCGTCGATGGACGATCCCCGCGCCGAGGTCCGGCATACCGACGCGATCGAATACATCCGGAACACGCACGGCGAGTTCGATGTCGCGATCGTGGACAGCACGGACCCCGTGGATTTCGCCGCAGGGCTCTTCGAGGCCCCCTTCTACCGTGATCTCCGGCAGGCGCTGCGCGAGGACGGAATGGTCATCGCGCAGACGGAATCGCCCTTTTCGGACGCTTCTGTCGTCACTGGGGCCTTCGACGCGCTCCGGCGCGTCTTTCCGGTTGCGCGCCTCTGCTGGGGCGCGATGCCGACATACCCGACGGGAATGTGGACCTACACGGTCGGGTCGTCTTCGTATGACCCGTCCGTTCCCGTGCGTTCCTGTCCGCCCGGGACGCGCTACTACACGCCGGATGTCCACAGGGCCGCGTTCGCCCTTCCGGCGTTTCTCTCGGAATTGATCCGATAATATCCTGTCGGGAATACCCCGGCGTACAGGGAACGAGTTGGAGGGAACAGGAAGTATGAGAGTATTGGTCGCCCTTGGCGGCAACGCGATTTTGCAGCCCGGGCAGCGGGGCGTCGCTGCCGAACAGCGGGAAAACGTTCAGAAAACCGTTGAGCAGATCGTCCGTATGATTCGGGCGTCGCATGAGGTTGTCATCACCCACGGGAACGGCCCGCAGGTCGGCGCCATCCTGATTCAGAACGAGCTGGGGAGCGCAAAGGTTCCGGCCATGCCGATGGATCTCTGCGGCGCCGAAAGCCAGGGACTCATCGGCTACATGTTCTGCCAGAGCCTGGAAAACACCATGCGCCGGGAAGGAATCGAGGGACGCGAGCCGGTGTGTCTCGTCACCCGGGTGGAAGTGAACCCCGACGACCCGGCGTTCTCCCACCCCACGAAGCCCGTCGGTCCTTTCTCCACGGAGGAGGCGGCGCGAAAGCGCATGGCCGAAACCGGCGAACACTGGATCGAGGATGCGGGGCGCGGCTGGCGGCGGGTTGTCGCGTCGCCCGATCCCACGGGAATCGTCGAACGGAATGTCATCAACACGCTCGTGTCCAAAGGATTCGTCGTCGTCGCGTCCGGCGGGGGCGGAATTCCTGTCGTTCGTCGTCCCGACGGCTCGCTTGAGGGCGTCGAGGCGGTCATCGACAAGGACCTCGCCGGAGAACGGCTCGCCGCCGAGGTCAAGGCGGACGTCTTCATGATCCTCACGGACGTCCCGGCCGTCTCGGTGAACTACCGGCAACCCGGGGAGCGCCGGCTCCACAGGGTCACGGCGGACGAAGTCGAGGCCTTCGAACGGGAAGGGCACTTCAAGGCGGGATCGATGGGGCCGAAAGTCAAGGCCGCGCTCCGATTCGTCCGAAACGGCGGAAAACGGGCCATCATCGCGAGCCTGAACGACGCCCTCGAAGCCCTCGAAGGCGCATCGGGAACGCAGATCGTCCCGTAAACCGGTCAGACCGGGCGGAGGAAGGCGCTTTCGCGCCTTCCTCCGCTTTTTTCTACCGCGAGAACGAATTCCTCCAGATCTCCTCGAAACGACCGATGTGTTCCGGTCCCGGAACACGCAGGCGGACAAACTGCTCACAGTGTTCGCCGAGCCCCTCGAAGCACTCCCCCGGCTCCGTCCGGATCCCCGCTCCCATCAGGCGCTCGTACAGGCTCCCGGGTCGCCGGTCGTGCAGCAGCATGATCGGCGAGCGGAGATCCGTCGGGGCGGCCGACATGTCCGGCGAGGCCGCGACGCACTCCAGCACGCGGCGTTTCATTGCGGACACCGTGTCGCGCGTGCGGCGCGGATAGTCTTCATCCTTGAGGACCTCGGGAAGAACCGCGAGCGCAACGGAGTTCAGCGGGAAGGGATCCTCGACGATCCGCAGAAGCGCCATGGCCTTCCGGTCCCGTATGACGCCGTACCCCGCCCGCAGGCCCGCGAGCCCCCACCCCTTCGAAAAGCTGCGGACGCAGATGATCGCATCGTGCGACAGGGTGATCGCGGACTGCTCCGGAGGGATGTAGTCGCCGTAGGCTTCGTCCGAGATCAACAGCGCTCCCTTTTCGGCGCAGCGGTCGGCGAGGCGCGCCATGGCGTCCAGCGGGGCCGTCCAGCCGGTGGGGTTGTGGGGCCGGTCGAAATAGACGAGAGACGTCTCCTCCGTCACGAGGTCCGCAAGACGCGCCGGATCGGGGGTGAAGCCGGGCGCTTCGAGCGGCGTCGCCAACACGTCGGAGCCCGAAGTCCGGAACGCGAGCAATCCCGACGTAAACTGGGGGGCCATTCCCAGAACGCGAGCGCCCGGGCCGCAGAGGCTCCGCGCGATGGTCGTCAGCACGCCGATCGATCCGCACCCGAGGATCAGCTGCGACGGTTCGACGGCGCCCTTCCAGAACGAACGGATTCCCCCGATGACGGTTTCCTTGCCGTCAGGATAGGCATCCACGCCGATACCGCCGCGTTCGATCACGGCCCGGGCGGATGCGGGCGTTCCGAGGGGGTTGCAGCCCAGCGCGCAATCGACGAGAACGGGACGGCTCTCCTTGAGGGTGGCGTACTCGGGGCCGTACTCCTTCCGCAGCCAGGCCGGCGCCCATTGGAACCACGTCATGACGAAACACTCCTTTCCGAATGCATCCTGATACTATAGTGTCACGCCGGGAAAAAGAAAAGGCGGACCGGAAAACCGGTCCGCCTCACAAACCCTGTATGACCTCGTCCGTCGTTGGGACGTCCGTTAGGGATACAAAAGGCCGCTCGTGCTTCTCTCTAGTTGTGGATTACGAGAATCCTGTTTCTTCCGTCGCGGGGCATCCGGGCGATGCAACTGCCTGTTTCCGGATTCGCGGGGCGGAAGCTGCCGTCGGGCATGCGCCAGTGCGGCGTCCCATCGAGAGAGACGAGCTTGATCGTTTCTGTTCCTGTCATACATTCACCTCCTCTGGATTTTCTCCAAAAGAGGATTATACGCTTCTCTTCCCTGTTTGTCACGCAGTAATTTTTTTCTTCGACAAACATCCGGCCGAACGGCGTGCGTCCGGAATGGATTCGGACGGATTCGGGGCATCGGCGCAACGGCAAGGCGGGGTGCGCGGACGACAACGTCCGCACACCCCGCCCCGTTCCGGAACGCCTGAGAGGTTTTCTCTGACGTCTCTTCTACTTTACGTCCATATCCGCCGCAAGGATGGACTTATCCGCACGGGGTTCAAATGCGACATTCGCCTTCTTGCCGTAGAGGTCCTGCTGGAAGTAGAGCGGCACGACGCCGCGGTCCCCGACGATGAGAGCGGCCGCTTCTTCGAGAAGCCCGGCCCGTTTGGCGGGATCGGCCGTCGCGTCGGCCGCGTCGAGGAGCTTGTCGAACTCGGGATTCGCGTAGTGGCCGCGGTTGGACCCGCCCTTGGCCGGGTTCTTGCCTCTCGTGTAGAAGAGGACGTTGCCCAACTCGCCGACGTCGATCGGCTCGGACCACCCCGTCATGACGAGGCTCGATTTGTCGCCCGGACGCACGAAATCGAAGAAGACGGACTTCGGGTGAAGGCGAAGCTCGATCTGGATTCCGACCTTGGTGAGCTGGCTCGCGAGCGCCTGGGCGACCTGCCCGTCATTGACATACCGGCCGTTCGGCGCGTCGAGATACACCTTGAATCCGTCGGGATATCCGGCCTCGGCAAGCAGTTTCTTCGCCTCCGCGGGATCGAAGACCGGCGCGGGGATCTTCTTCGTATGGCCGCGTCGTCCCTCGAGAACGAGCTGGTTCGTCGGGTACGCGTTACCGTTCATGATCATCTTCACGATCGCATCCCGGTTGATGGCGAGGGAAAGCGCCTTGCGGACGCGGATATCGTTGAAGGGGTTCTTGTCGAGTCCGATGACTCCGGCGCCCTTCGGCCTGTTCGCATCCACGTGCAGATAGATGAGACGTTCGCTCGGACGGTCGACGACGGCGAATCCGCTCGTGCCCTTCACCTTGTCGACGTCCCGGACGGGAACGTCCTCGACGATGTCGACTTCTCCGGTGAGAAGCGCCGCCGTCCGGGTCGCCGCGTTGCTGATGGGACGCATCGTCACCTTTGTGATCTTCGGCGCTCCGCCCCAGTACGCTTCGTTCGCCTTCATGGAGATGTGGTCTTCCTTGATCCACTCCTGGAAAACGTACGGACCGGTGCCGACGGGGGCCTGATTGAACTTCTCCGCTCCGACCTTCGTCCGGTAGGCTTTGGGAAGAATCCGCAGCGGGACGAGGGATTCGAGAAGAACCGCCGTCGGAACGGAGGTGATGATCTTGACCGTGTGCGGATCGACGATCTGAACTTCCTTGATCGAAGCGGTGAAGTTCTTCAGCAGGGACGTTCGGCACACCTCGATCGTGTACGCCACGTCATCGGCCGTGAAGTCGCCGCCGTCATGGAACTTCACGCCCTTGCGAAGGGTGAACGTCCAGGTGAGATTGTCGTCGCCGACCGACCAGGAGGTCGCGAGCGCGGGCGTCGGAAGTCCGAGCGCGTCGCTGTTGAGGAGGCCGTCGTACATGTACCGCCCCATCGTGTTCGTAATCGTCTCGTCCTGCTGCGACGGATCCATGAAAAGCGCGTCCGACGCGAGCCCGATGACAAGGCTCTTCTCCGCCGCAAACGCCGCCGGAACCATACATACCGAGAGCATACACGCCGCCAGTATTGCCGCAAATCTTCTGTTCATCGTCCTGTTCCCCCCTTGATTGAGTGTGGTGCGAACTACAGCTTCTTCAGCTGTCAGTTTCCGGAGAAGTGACACGCAACGATCCGTCCGGAGTGTTCCCGAAGCTGCGGACGCGTCGTTGTGCACAGATCCCGCCTTTGCGGGCAGCGATTCGCGAACGGACACCCCGGAGGCAGCATGATGGGGCTCGGAACGTCGCCCTTCAGCGGTTCGGCCGCAACGATCCGGTCAAGAGTCGGCGCGGCCGCCAGCAATGCTTTCGTGTACGGATGCATCGGATTTCCGAAGATGGCGTCGCAGTCCCCCTGTTCGACGATGAACCCCAGGTACATGATTCCCACCCGCTCGGTGACGTGTCGGACGACGGAGAGATCGTGCGCGATAAAAAGATACGAAAGGGTGAATTCGTCCCGAAGGTCCATCATCAGGTTCAGAACCTGCGCCTGAATGGACACGTCGAGCGCCGAGACCGGTTCGTCCGCGACGATGAAGGCGGGGTTTGTGGACAGCGCCCGGGCGATCCCGATCCGCTGCCGCTGTCCCCCCGAGAACTGGTGAGGATAGCGGTCCGCCTGCTCCGGACGGAACCCGACGATATCGAGAAGCCGGAACATCTTTTCATGGGCCTCGTCTTTCCCGGAGGCTATCCCGTGGAAGAGCATCGGCTCCATGATGATGTCCTTAATCCGCTGCCGCGGATTCAGCGACGCGTACGGATCCTGGAAGATCATCTGCATCTTTTTGCGCACCGGCATCATCTCCGACGCGCTGAATTTCGAAATATCCTCGCCGTCAAAGACGATCGATCCCGATTTCGGCTCCAGAAGCCGGACGATGGTCCTCGCCGTCGTCGATTTGCCGCATCCGGATTCCCCGACGAGGCTGAACACCTCGCCGCGCCGGACCGCGAAGGAGACGCCGTTGACCGCATGAACGACCTTCTGCGGCTTCCCGGCGAGTCTGTCCAGGATCCCGCGGGGCTGCGCGAAACTCTGCACGAGGTCCGAGACTTCGAGAAGGAATTCCGGATCGCGGGACTCCGGGCGATTATCCATTTCCGGCCGTCCTCTTCTCCGTGGAGACGGGATTGTGGCACGCCGCACGCCGCCCGGCGGAAAGCTCCCGCATCGCGGGGACCTCTTCGCGGCAGCGTTCCGTCGCATAGCCGCAGCGCGGCGCAAACGAACACCCTTTCGGCAGATCGAACAGGTGCGGCGCCATCCCGGGAATCTGCGGCAGACGGGGCGTCCGGACGCCCGTTATCCGGGGGATCGATCCGAGCAATCCCTTCGTATAGGGGTGACGCGGGGCGCGGATCAATTCCGCCGTCGGGGCCTCTTCGACGATCTTTCCGCAGTACATGACGACAACTCGGTGGGTCATCTCGGAGACGACCGCGAGGTCATGCGTGACGAGAATCAGCGCGGAGCCGAACTTCTTCACGAGGTTCTCCATGAGCTTCAGGATCTGCGCCTGAACGGTCACGTCGAGCGCCGTCGTCGGCTCGTCCGCGATGATGAGTCTGGGGTTCGCGGCGAGCGCGATCGCAATGACCACGCGTTGCCGCATCCCTCCGGAGAACTGGTGCGGATAGCAGTCCAGGCGATCTTCGGGTGTCGGAATGCCGACCTCGTTCAGCAACTCGAGGATTCGCGCCCTGCGTCCGGCGGACGAGAGATCCGTGTGCAGGGCGAGCATCTCGTCGATCTGCCGGCCTATGGTCTGCAGCGGATTGAGGGAGGTCATGGGATCCTGGAATATCATCGAAATCTCTTTCCCCCGTATCCGGCGCATCTCCTCTTCGCTCTTTTTCAGAAGGTCTTCTCCCCGGAAAAGGATCTCTCCGCCCGTTATCCGTCCCGGAGCGTCGATCAGCCCGAGCAGGGAGAATCCCGTTACGGACTTTCCGCCTCCCGACTCCCCGACGATGCCGAGGATTTCTCCCGTTTTCAGCGTAAAGTCGACGCCATCCACCGCTTTCACGGTTCCGCGGAAGAGTTCGAAGCATGTTTTCAGGTTTTTGACTTCAAGAAGATATTCGGACATCGCAGTCTCCTACTTCAGGCGCGGATTGAATTCGTCGCGCAGAAAATCTCCGAGGAGATTGATCCCGAAGACGAGCAGCATGATAAACACCCCGGGAAAGACCGAGGACCACCAGAGCCCGCTGAAAAGGACGTCGTAGCCGTTTTTGACCAGGAGGCCGAGGGACGGCTCCGTAACGGGAACCCCGACCCCGAGGTAACTCAGCGTCGCCTCCGTCAGGATCACGGTCCCGACGTGAATCGTCGCGATGACGATCAACGGCGTCAGGACGTTGGGCAGGACGTGGCGCACGATGATCGGAAACGGGGAGAGCCCGATCAGCTTCGCCGCATCGACGTATTCCTTGTTTCGCTCGACGAGGACCGAGCCCCGCACGGTGCGAGCGTACAACACCCACCCAACGATCGTCAGGGCGACGATGAGCTTGCCGAGGCCGCGGCCGAACGCCGCCATGATGAACAGCGCCACGAGCATCGCAGGAAAGGAAAGCTGGATATCCACGACACGCATCAGGATGCTGTCGATCCGTCCGCCGAAGTAGCCCGCGATCAGCCCGAAAAACGTGCCGATCACGCACGAAAGCAGGACCACCGCAACGCCGATGAACAGGGATATCCGGCTGCCGTACACGATCGCGCTCAGGAGGTCGCGCCCCTGTTCGTCCGTTCCGAGAACGAACGCGGGGTCTCCGCCCTCCATCCACAGAGGCGGCTTGTACGCGTCCATGAGGTCCAGGCTCGCGATATCGTAGGGGTTCTGCGGCGTCCAGGCGGGGCCAAGCAGGACCATCACCAGGAAAAAAACCACAATGAGCAGGCCCGAGACGGCGCCCGCGCTTCGAACGAAATTATGGAAGAACTCGCTTCTGAAGAAGGCGTTCATCTTTTTCCCCAT
Organism: uncultured Synergistaceae bacterium; assembly: GCA_937870605.1. GTDB lineage: Bacteria > Synergistota > Synergistia > Synergistales > Aminobacteriaceae > CALFXN01. The sequence goes on along the minus strand of CALMZW010000071.1, from coordinate 2,706 downwards.
CCCCGTCACCTGAGGTCGACGCGCGGATCGATCAGCGTATAGACGATATCGACGATGAAGTTGATCAGGACGAACATGGCGGCGACGATCATGAGATAGGCGACGATGACGGGCCGGTCCGAGGTGTTGATCGAATCGACCAGCAGTTTGCCCATTCCGGGCCACGCGAAAATCGTCTCCGTGACCGTCGCGAACGCGATGAGGCTTCCGACCTGCAGGCCGAAGACCGTGACCACGGGAACGAGGGCGTTTTTGAGCGCGTGGGAGAAAAGCAGGCTGCTCCACGAGACGCCCTTCGCCCGCGCGAACCTGATGAAATCCTGCCGCATAACCTCCATGATCTGCGCCCGTATGAGGCGTATCAGCATCGCCAGCGTCCCGAGCGCGAGCGTGACGGCCGGCAGAATGATGTGCCGGAATCCGTCCCAGGTGAGAAACGCGAAAGGAACCCCGAAGAGGAGGCCGGTCACGCCGCGCCCCGATGAAGGAAGCAATCCCTTCTCGACGGCGAAATAGAAGATGAACAGAATGCCGACCCAGAAGGATGGAAGCGATATCCCGAGAAGGGATCCCCCCATGATCGCGCGGCTGAGAGGGCTGTTCGGCCGCGCTCCGGCGAAGACGCCGCAGGGCAGGGCGACGGCGAGGGAGATGAGGATCGAGAGAAAGACGAGCTCCAGCGTCGCGGGCATGCGTTCGACGATCAGCGTGAGCGCGGGGCGCTTGAACATGTACGATACGCCGAGATCGCCGCGAAGCAGGTTTCCGAGAAAGACGGAATACTGCTCCCACAGGGGCCGGTCAAGACCGAGGGCGATTCTCGCCTCCGCGATCTGGGCGTCCGTCGCCGTCGGCGGAACGATCATGAGGACCGGGTCTCCGGTGAAGCTCATGACGCAAAAGACGATGACGGAGACCACAAAGAGCACGACGAACATCTGGAATATTCGCTTCAAGAGATATTTCAGCATTCAGCGGGTCTCCATTTCACAGAAAATCAGCACTGGTTCGGGCGGACCTTTTCATCGAATTCCTTCCACATTCGAGCGCGAAGATCGTCATCGGTCAGGACGTCCAGGCCCGTCATCGCCAACCCCTTCGCGGCCAGAAGGACCACATCGTCCGCTCGCGGCCCCGACGCAGCGTTCCGGAAGGATTCATGATGCGCAATGACCGTTCCCGGCTCCGCAATGGCGAGGTATTCGTGGATCGCGGGCACGACCAGCGAGACGTTGCCGATGTCGGAAGAACCGACCTGCGCGGAGTAATCCGGGTAGTTCATGATCTCGCCCAGAGACTCCATGTTCGCCTTGAACGCCTCGCCGAGCGTCATGCTCGGGTACCGCTCCGCATAGACGTCCGCGCCTGCGACCTTGTACCCGGCGCCCGTCAGGAGCGCCGCCGACTGCGCGACCCGTTCGAGATCGCGGAAGATCCCGAGAAGCGTCTTTTTCTTTCCGGCGCGCACCGTAAAGGAGGCCTTCGCGTAATCGGGAACGATGTTGGACGCCGCGCCTCCATGTGTGATGATACCATTGATCTTGCTTTCGTTGGTCCATGTGTGGCTCAGGGAGTCGACTCCGTTGAAAAGCGCGATGAGCGACGCCAGGGCGTTCACGCCGTCTCCGGGGCTCGACGAGTGCGCGGCCTTGCCGAAGAACTCGACGTCGACCGACTGCGCCGCCAGCCCGTGACGCGCGATCAGGTTCCTGTCCGACGGATGGACCATCAGCGCGCAGGCGAATCCGTCGAAAACGCCCGCATCCGCCATCGGGATCTTCCCGCCTCCCGTTTCCTCGGCGGGCGTCCCGAAAACGACGACCTCTCCCGGAACGCCGTTCGCCTCCATGGTCTTCGCCAGCGCGATCGAAGCGCCCATCGCGCCCGACGCGATGATGTTATGCCCGCAGCCGTGACCGACGCCTTCCAGGGCGTCATACTCGGACAGAAAGGCGATCTTCGGCCCGTTCGGATTCTTCGAAGGATACGCCGCCCGGAACGCCGTCGGCATCCCGCAAAACGGAATTTCCACCGTGAACCCGTACTTCTCGAGAAGCTCCTTCTGCCACCGGGCCGCCTTGTGCTCCTGCATGCCCGTTTCGGGGTTCCCATGTATGGCGCGGCTCAATGCGAGAAGTTCCTCTTTCAGTTCTTCAACGACATCCGCAATCTGTTTCTTGATGGACACTCTTCCGCACTTCCTCCCGATTGTATGGGACAAACGTTGTACGCTCCGTCCCGCTGCAAAGCGCCGCCGAAAATTTCCTCCGGTTGTTCATCCGGAGAGACGATCGGCTCCGTGCGCCGCAGAACATGGTACTTCATCCCGGCGATGCGGTCGAGGGCCTCCTGTGTATACAACGCTCCCGGCGCCGGGGTACGCGGCGCTCCGCACCGCCCGAAAAAAGGTATAATCGATGAAAAGAGGGAGGCGATTCGACCATGTTCCGACGATTGATCCGCAGCGCCCTGGCGCTCTGTTTCCTGTTCGCTTCCGGCGGGGGGAGCGCGGAAGCGTCCGCCTACCGGGCGTACCTCCGGGATTGCGTATCCTTCAGCGCGGCGGCCGGCGTGACGGGGTTCTACCTGCTCCCGCGAGAGATACAGGCGATCGTCAGCACGGCGGATGTCCTCGAAGATCTCGTCCAGGCCTATTACGACTGCTATACGTATATGGACGCCTGGCTCGACCCGAATTACTTCCAG